>NZ_VNKN01000020.1:0-35106 GCF_007786415.1 Corynebacterium sp. NML180780
CGTGCACCTGGAAAGACTGCACCGTACCAGCCACACGCTGCCAGGCGCACCACATGAGCGAACACCGCCACGGCGGCGAGACCACGCCCGCCAACCTTGGTTGGTTGTGCCAGTACCACAACTCGCAAGCCGCGACCGGCGCCCGGGGCCACACCGAACGGCGGGACGGAAGGATCTATTACGTCTCGCCATACGGAAACGCCACCCCCACCGGCACCGACCACACCGCCCGCGCGCCCAGCCGCACACCGCCCGACTAACTCCCCCCAACGCAAAAGCCCGCGCGCCAGCAACCCCGGCGCGCGGGCAAGCATGCCCGAAAGGCGTTACAGCAGGTCGCGGAGCACCGGATCCGCGATCTTCAGCACGTTCTCGCGCGCTTCCTTCGCGGTCGGGGCGTCGACGGCGTAGTTGGCCATCTGGCGGCAGGTGTCCATGTCGTGCAGGCGCAGCGCGGCGCGCACCGCGTTCACCTTTGTCGGCGCCATGGACAGCGAGGTGATGCCCAGGCCGACAAGCACGAGCGCCATCAGCGGGTCGCCGCCGGCCTCGCCGCACACGCCGACCGTCTTGCCAGTGGCGTAGCCGCCCATGCCGGTCGCCTTGATCATGTTCAGCACCGGCGGCTGCCACGGGCTGAGCAGCTCCGCAAGCTCGCCCTGCATGCGGTCGGCGGCCATCGTGTACTGGGACAGGTCGTTGGTGCCGATGGAGGCGAAGTCGGCGATGCTCAGCACGTGCCCGGCGCGGATCGCCGCCGCCGGGGTCTCCACCATGATGCCCACCTTGGGCAGCCCGTAGCCGCGGGCCTTGTCGCAGAACCACTGGGTCTCCTCCACCGTGGCGACCATCGGCGCCATGACCCACAGCTCGGCCTCCGGCACATTGGCGTGGGCGTTGGCCAGCGCCTGCAGCTGATCGTTGAGCAGGTCCTCGCGGGCCATGGACAGGCGCAGCCCGCGGCGGCCCAGCGCCGGGTTCTCCTCCTCGCCGAGGTCGGCAAAGCTCAGCGGCTTGTCCGCGCCCGCGTCCAGGGTGCGCACGACCACGCGGCGCTTGCCAAAGGCGCGCAGCACGCGGGTGTAGGTCTCGGTCTGCTCGTCCACGGTCGGCGCGGAGTCGCGGTCCAGGAACAGGAACTCGGTGCGGAACAGACCGGAGCCTTCCAGGTCGAACTTGGAGGCCTTCTCCGCGTCCTCCGCGGTACCGATGTTGGCCAGCAGCTTCACCTTGTAGCCGTCGCGGGTCGCGCCCTCGCCGGACGAGCCGGCCAGCGCCTCTGCACGGCGGCGGGAGCGCTCCTCCAGCTCGTTCACGTCGGAATCGGACGGGGCGACGATGACTTCGCCGACGCCGCCGTCGATGGCGAGCGGGGTGGCGTCGTCAATCGCCCCAAGAATGCCCTTCACCTGCACCGCCGCCGGGATGCCCAGCTGCGCGGCCAGGATCGCGGTGTGCGAGGTCGCGCCGCCGCCCTCGGTGACGATGCCCAGCACGCGCTCCGGGTCGAGCGTCGCGGTCTCGGCGGGCGCGAGGTCGTGGGCGACGAGGATCGACGGCTCGGCAAAGTCCGGCACGCCCGGCTCCGGCAGGCCGCGCACGCGCGCGGTGGCGCGGTCGCGGATGTCGTACAGGTCGGTCACGCGCTCCGCCATGTAGCCGCCGAGCTTGCGCAGCTTCCCGGCGTAGACCTCGACGGCGTCGTGGATCGCGTGCGTGACGCCGGTGCCCTTCTTCAGCTCCTTCTCGATGCCGCGGATCAGCCCACGGTCCGTCGCCAGCGTCGCGGTCGCCTCCAGCACCTGCTTCGACGTCGCGGAGTTCGCATGCTCGGCGCGCTGCTTCAGGGACTCCGCCACCTCCTGCAGCGCTGCCTTGACGCGCTCGCTGTCGCCCTCGACGGCGGCCGGCTCGCTGTCGTCCACGCCGACGGCGAGCCTCACAACTGCAAGCGGGCCGGATGCGGTGCCGGCGGACACTCCGATTCCGTAGAGAACAGTGCGGTTGGTCATGGTCATTCCTTTCGCTAGTCCGCCCCCGACACTACTCGTCCGCCTGCGCCTCCTGCAGGCGGGCGACGTGAAGCCCCAGGTACGCGACTTCGTCGTCAGTCAGCTCGCGCCCGAACCGCAGCTCAACCACCTGCGCGACCTTCCGCGCTACCTCCATCTCGGCGGGGTACGCGCGCAGCAGCTCGCGCGTCAGCGGCGAATTCCCGTGGTCCAGCTGCGCCCCGCGCTCCAGCCGCACGAAGAGATACCTCGCATGCGTGATGAAGCGGGCAGTGCTTATCGACGCCACGTCCACCCCCTCACCCCATTCAGCCCCAATCACGTCCAGCATCTGCTGGATCACGCCCGTCATGCGGTACGTGTGCGCCAAGTCGCCGGTGTTGAACCCCGCGTTGACCAGGTGGAGGGTGAGCGCCGTCGCCTCCTCGGGCGGGAGCGGCGCGTCGAGCCGCCGGTTGATTGCGGCGAGCAGCCGCTCCCCCTGCGCCGCCTCCTCCGGGTAGAGGTGCGTGACCTCGGCGCGAAGCGGGTACTCCACGGTGGTGCCCGCCTTCGCCCGCTCGGCGGCGCCGCCGATGTGGTCCGCGATGGCGGTCACCAGGGTCAGCCGGGGGTTCACGCCGATCTCTTCGAGCGCGGCCGCGGCATTGTCGACCGTCCGGGCCGGTAGCCCTGCGATCATTTCGCCTGCGTCGTCGGGGTCGCGGCCGTCGATAGGCACGAAGATGCGCTGTACCTTGGACTCGTCGAGCGCGTCGCCCTGCTTGGTCTTGAAGCCAACGCCGCGGCCGGTGACCACCACCGGCTCGTCGCCTCGGCGGGCGAGCACGACGTTGTTGTTAAACACGCGCAGGACTTGCATGCCCTAAGCGTAACGCGCCCGCCGCGGGATCTTCCGCTGCGGGCGCGCTGTGGCTGAGTGGGCCTTACTTGGTCACGCCGAGGACGGGCTGCCCCTCGGTGACGGTGTTGGTGGCCAGGTCATCAACACCGGTGAGCGTCTTGGAGTTGACCACCGTGGTGATCACGGTCGGGTCGACACCGGCGGCCTTGATGGACGCGAAGTCCACCTCCGCCAGCGGCTCGCCGGCCTTGATCTGCTGCTTCTTCTCAGCGACCGGCGTGAAGCCCTCGCCGCCGAGCTTGACGGTGTCAATGCCAATGTGCACCAGGATCTCCACGCCATCGGCGGTCTTGATGCCGTAGGCGTGGCCCGTCTTGGCCACGGAAATAACCTTGCCGGACACCGGGGCGGCGACGGTGACGTTGTCGTCCTGCGGCTCGATGCCGACTGCGTGGCCGAGCGCGCCGGAGGCGAAGGCGGCGTCGCCGAGCTTGTCCATCGGGACGACCGCGCCGGCGATCGGTGCCAGGACCTCCTTGGTCACCACGGCGGGCTCAGCGGACTCAGCGGCAGCAGCGGGTGCTGCGGCGGTTGCGGGAGCCGGGTCGGCGGGGTCGGCAGCCTCAGTCTCCACGCCGTCACGCGCCGCGGCGGCGCGGGCGAGCGCCTCCGCCTTCTCCTCCGGGGTGCGGTAGTCGGTGATGAGGATGACGAAGAAAGCCGTGAAGAACGCGACGGCAATCGCGACGAGGTAGACCCACATCGGGTCGAACACGAACACGGTCGGGATGGAGGTGAACACGAAGGCGTTCGTCTTCACGCCGCCGAACGGGGTGCCCAGGATCGCGATGGTCAGGCCACCGGCGAAGCAGCCGACGAGCATGCGCGGGTAGATCTTCTTGAAGCGCAGGTGGATGCCGTAGAGCGACGGCTCGGAGATGCCGCCGAGCAGGCCAGCGGCCAGGGCGGAGCCGGCGGTCTGGCGCATGAGCGGGTCGCGGTCGCGAAGCGAGATAGCCAGCACCGCGGCGGTGGCACCGAAGCAGGCGAAGTTCCACGCGCCCATCGGGCCCTGGATGAAGTCGTAGCCGAGAGTGTCAATGTTCACCAGCATCAGGGCGTTGAGCGGCCAGTGCAGGCCAAGCGGCACCAGGAACGGGTACAGCATCGGGATGAGCAGCGCGAAGACGAACGGGGCGTTGCCGTTCATCCAGGCCAGGCCGGTGCCGATCCAGGCGCCGAGCAGGTAGCCGAAGGGGCCGATGAGGAAGGCGGTGACCGGGATCATCACCAGCAGGGTGAGGAACGGCACGAAGACCATGTGCACCGCGGACGGGATGATCTTCTGGAACCCCTTGTACAGCGCCGCGGCGACCGCGGCCATGATCAGCGGCACGAAGACGTTGCCGTCGTAGCCGTTGTGGATCATCGGCAGGCCGAAGACATCGATCACGTCGGTCGGCTCGCCGAAGAGCTCGACCGTGCGCACCTCTGGGTGCTCGGCAAGCGTCATGAAGTTCGGCGTGAACAACGCCAGCATGATCGCAGCGGGCACCCACGGGTCAATGTTGAGCTTCTTGCCGGCGTTGTAGGCCACCGCCACGGGCAGGAAGTAGAAGACCGAGCTCCACATCGCGTCGACGAACTGCCAGCCCGGGGTCTTCAACTCCGCGCGGAAGTCCACGAGGTGGAACGCGTCGAGCACCGCGGCAAACGCGATGATCAGCGACGCACCAAGCAACACGCCCAGAATCGGGCGGAACGAGTCCGACAGGTACTCAAAGAACGTGTCCAGCCACGGCAGCCGGCCCTTGGCCTTGTCGCGCTGCTGCTTCTTCAAGTCGTCGTTGGACACGGCGCCGCGCCCCGCCATCTCCGGCAGGTTATTGATGTCGTTGTACACATTCGCCACGTCACCGCCGATGATGACCTGGTAGTGGCTCCCGCCCTGCGGCACAGCACCCATCACCTTGGGGTTGGCTTCGAGGCGTTCCTTGTCGGCCTTGGTGGCGTCGACAAGCTCGAGGCGCAAACGCGTCGCGCAGTGCGTCATGCTCACAATATTGTCCGGCCCGCCGATACCGGCGAGGATGTCGGCAGCCTGCTCCTGGCGGCCGACCTTCGTGGATGCCATCGGTATGCTCCTTTTCGCTTCAGGCAAACAAAAAGACCTGGGACGCCAAAACGCCCCAGGTCTTGCCCCGCGAACTCACGCGGGTAACAACCCTGTTGTTGGCCTCAATCTTAGGCCCGCCGCCACCGCAATAGCAAAGGGCAGGGCACTCCATCCGAGGGTAGAGAGCAAACTGGGCACCCCGGGCAGCGCGATCACGCCCATCGTGCACACCAGCGCCACGCCGGCCGCCCAGCTGCGCACCGGCGAGCGCAGGTCCACCGCCGTCATGGCCAGCGGGATCAGCCACACCGCGTAGTAGCCCTGCAGCAGGCCGCCGACCAGGAACACGCCGCAGAACAGCACGCCGATCGTGCAAAACGCCCACACCACGCCAAGCTCGCGCCGCTGCGGGAACAGCACCGCCACCGCGCCGAACACGCCGATGAGCACGACGATGCTCACCGCGACCGTGCCCGCGCCGCTGAGCCCGAGCGCGCCGATCGCGCCGTTGTCGTACTGCCGCGTCTCCGCCAGGTAGGGCACGAGCCGCTCGGTGTACCAGCCCGGCTCCGCGGTGGTGGCCCAGCCGATGCCAAACAGCGCCGCGTAGACCGCGCCCGCGCCGACGAGCACCCACCACTGCCCCAGCAGGAACGGCACGGCGATGAGCACGATGAACTGCGGTTTGATCGTCACCGCGTACGCGAGCAGGAGCGTGGCGACGATCCGCGAGCCCGGATAGTCGCGCAGGCACGCGTGCACGAACGCCACCATGACCAGAAGCAGGAACCCGTTGATATTCGTGAGGTAGATCGTGGATTCCACCGGCTCCGGTACGTTGAACGCGATGCCGATCGCCGCGAGCGTGAGCGGGCGCGCCATCTCCGGCGCGACCATCTTGGCGGTCCACCAGAGGGCAATGCTTATCGACGCCACACTCGCCCCCACCATCGCCCACCGGGCCACATCGAACGCGCCGAACACCGCCAGCGGTGCCAGGACAACGTTCGCCCCTGGCCCGTAAAGGTAGTGGGGGTCGGACGTGGAGTAGTCCTCGTTGTAGACCGGGACGCCGTGCGTGTAGCGCTGGACGGCGTCCCAGATGGGGACGAAGTCGAGGCCGTCGCGAAGCAGCGGCAGGATGATCGCGGCGCGCAGCAGGCCGATGATCGCGGCGGACCAGAGCAGCCACGCCGGCACGCGCCGCGGCAGCAGCGCCGTGTGCGCGCCGTGCGCGGGAACGCCCGCGCCGGCGGCCACCTACGCCTCCGGCTTGACCATCGGGAACAGGACGGTCTCACGGATGCCCAGGCCGGTCAGGGCCATGAGCAGGCGGTCCACGCCCATGCCGCAGCCGGCTGTCGGCGGCATGCCTTGTTCCATGGCGGCGAGGAAGTCCTCGTCAAGCACCATGGCCTCGTCGTCGCCGTTGGCGGCCAGGCGCGCCTGGTCCTCGAAGCGAGCGCGCTGGATCACCGGGTCGACGAGCTCGGAGTAGCCGGTGGCCAGCTCGAAGCCTCGCACGTAGAGGTCCCACTTTTCGGTCACGCCCGGCTTGTCGCGGTGGTCGCGCGTCAGCGGCGAGGTCTCGACCGGGAAGTTGGTCACAAACGTCGGTTCGTAGAGCTGGTCGCCGCACAGCTCCTCCCAGATCTCCTCGACCAGCTTGCCGTGGCCCCAGCCGGCACCCTCCGGCACCTTGAGGCCGATGGTGTCGGCGATCGCGGTGAGCTCCTCCACGCTCGACTCGATGGTCACCTCGGGCTGGCCCGGGAATTTGCGGGCGAGGGCCTCGTTGAGGCTCGGGTACATCTCCAGGACTTTCCACTCGCCGGAGAAGTCGTACTCGGTGCCGTCGGCAAGCGTGACCTGCTCGGAGCCGAAGACCTCGCGGGCGCAGAACTGCACCAGGCCCTTCATCATTTCGGCGCCGTCGTGGTAGGTGCCCCACGCCTGGTAGGTCTCCAGCATGGTGAACTCCGGCGAGTGCGACTTGTCCACGCCCTCGTTGCGGAAGTTCCGGTTGATCTCAAAGACGCGGTCGATGCCGCCGACGACCGCGCGCTTGAGGTACAGCTCCGGCGCGATGCGCAGGTACAGGTCGATGTCCAGCGCGTTCGAGTGGGTCACAAACGGTCGGGCGGCGGCGCCGCCGTGCAGCGTCTGCAGCATCGGCGTCTCGATCTCCACGAAGTCCTCGCCCGTGAGGTACTTGCGCACCGCGGCGATGGTGCGGATGCGCGTCATCGCGTTCGTGCGGGCGTCCTCGCGCATGATCAGGTCGGTGTAGCGCTGGCGGACGCGCTGCTCCTCGTTCATGTCCGCGAAGGCGACGGGCAGCGGACGCAGCGCCTTCGACGCCATCTGCCAGGACTGCGCCTGGACGGAGAGCTCGCCGCGTCGAGAAGCGATGACCCGGCCCTTCACGGACACGATGTCGCCGAGATCAGTGTCCGACTTCCACGCGGCCAGCGCGTCCTCGCCGACCTCCGCGAGCGAGAGCATGACCTGCAGCTGCGTGCCGTTGCCCTCCTGCAGGGTGGCGAAGCAGAGCTTGCCCGTGTTGCGCTGGAACATGATGCGGCCCGCGACGGCCACCACGTCCTGGGTCTCCTGCCCCGGCTCCAGCTTGGTCGCGCCGTCGCCCTCCCCCTCGGGCACGGCCTGGTACTTCGCCCGCAGGTCCTGCAGGGAGGTGGTCCGCTCGACGCTGACTGGGTAGGCGTCCTGGCCGGCGTCGAGAAGCTTCTGCCTCTTGTCCCGGCGGATCTGCTGCTGCTCTGAAAGTTCTGGCGTATTCACGTTCAGCCATCGTAGTCGGTCAGCGAGGCTCACTCGACTCCACGGTCACGGTACCGCGCCGCCCGCCCACAAGACTCACCGCGGCCAGGGCGATTATCGACGCCACCACCCCCGCCACGAACGCCGACGCAGACCCCTCCGCCTGCGTCGCGCCCGCCGCCACGCGCAGCGACATCACGCCGATGAGCACCGCGGTGCCGGCCGCGCCGCCGAGCTGCTGCAGCGTGTTGAGGATCGCGGAGCCGTGCGAGTACAGCGCGTTCGGCAGGGCGGACAGCGACGCGGTGAGCAGCGGCGTCATCACCATCGCCATCGCCACGTTCACCGCGATCAGCGAGACCACGATCACCCACGCCGGGGTGTCCTCGCCAAGCAGCAGCCACAGCGCGGCCTGCGAGGCCCCCATGAGGATCGCGCCGGGGACGGCCAGCGGGCGGGTCCCCACGGCGTCGTAGATCCGCCCCGCGATCGGCGAGGCGATCCCCTGCGCCACGCCGCCCGGCAGCAGGAGCAGGCCGGTGAGCAGCGTGGACAGACCGAGCGCGCCCTGCATGTAGATGGGCAGTAGGTTCACGGTGCCCAGGAACGCGCCGAAGATGAAGACGACGGCGATGATGGAGCAGGTGAAGTCGCGGTAGCGGAACGCCCCGAAGTCCAGCAGCGCGCGGTGGCGGGCGGCAAGGCGACGCTGGCGGCGCACGAACACGACGGTGAACGCGATACCCACCGCCAGCGCGATCGCCGGGGCGACGGACTCGCCGGTGAGGAGCTGCGTGAACGTCGATAAGCCGTAGACCAGGCCGCCGAACGCCAGCACCGACAGCCCGACCGAGGGCAGGTCGAGCGGCGTCGAGCGGGTCTCGCCGACATTGCGCATGAAGAAGAACGCGCAGACGACGAGCAGCACGGGCACCGGCACCATCACCCAGAAGATGTGGTGCCACGTGTACGCGTTCAGCACCGCGCCGGCCAGCGCCGGGCCGAGCGCCGGGGCGACCGAGATCACCACGGCATTGAGCCCCATCACCGTGCCGCGGCGCTGCGGCGAAATCACGTTGAGCGTGACCGTGAACAGCAGCGGGATCATCACCGCCGTGCCCGCGGCCTGGACGATGCGGGCGAGGATCAGGACGACGAAGGCAGGCGAGAGCGCCGCGAGCACGCTGCCGCCGATGAACAGGCCCATCGCGGCGAAGTACAGGGTGCGGGTTGTAAGCCGCTCGATGAGGAAGCCGGTGGTAGGGATCACCACGGCCATCGTGAGCATAAAGCCGGTGAGCAGCCACTGCGCCACGTCCGCGCTGACCGCGAACTCCTGCATGATCGCCGGCAGGGCCACCGAGACCGTCGTCTCGTTGAAGATCATCATCATCGCCGAGAACACGAGGATGCCAAGCAGGACCGCCGGGTTGGGTGCGGCGGAAGCGGTACGGGCGGTCACGCGCGGAGTCACCTTTCTGTGGGACAAAAGAAGGAGCACGCGGGCAGCACGCTTATCGACGCTCCCCTGTGCTCCAGGCAATGCTGAGCCCGCCTACTGTATGCCACGGCGGGCGGTGGCGCTACTCGCACATCGGCAGCGCGAGTCGCTTCTCCTCGGCCTCGTGGCCGTTGATGACCACCATGAACTGCTCCTTGTTCTCCGGCACCATCACGAAGGCCGGCGGGTAGGCGTCCGGGACTTCGTAGGAGTCGATCATGCACTCGCCGCTGCCCAGGATGACGGCCTCGTCGCGGCCCGGCACGACCTCGTCGCGCGCGTCCTGCGACACGTACTTGGACACGGACACGCCCAGGTCCTGGTTGGCGCAGCGGATCTTGCCCTCCTGGCCCTGCTCCGGGGTGGCGGACTCGCACTGCAGGTCCTCCCAACCCTTCTGGCCCGAGCTGCCGGACACCAGCTGCGGGTACGCCTCGGCGATCTCCGCGTCGGCGCCCTCCCACTGCGCGCCGCGGCTGTTGTCCCACCACCACCAGAACGCGCCGAGCGCGATGAGCAGCAGGACGAGCACCGCGATGATCCAGGGCCACGGGTTCATTTTGCTCTTCACCACGGCGGGGCGCTTGTACTCGCCGGTGGGGCCGTAGGCGTACGGCTCCGGGGGCTTGCGGTAGCCGTCCTGCGGGCGCGGCGCCACGGAGGTCAGCGGGCCCTGGTCCTCGACCGCGGAGGCGGCGCCGCCCGCCAGGGCGAGGAGGTAGCCGGCGCAGGAGCCGGCCTCGCCGGCCAGCTCGGCGTCCACGGGGGTGCCGGTGAGCTCGGCGACGAGGTCGCGGAAATCGGCGCGGTTGCGCTCGGCGGACCCGGTGGCGTCACTGAGCGAGGGCGCAGGGCCCACGAGCGCCATCTTCACGGGCGTGGACGACCAGGCGGGCTGGACCAGCAGGTGGTCCGGTGTAATCGAGCGGGCGACAAAGTCGGCGTGGCCCTCGCGGTTGTAGGCGTCGATGGCCTCGGCGACCGGCTGGAGCAGGTCGCGGGCCTCGGTCTTGGTAAAGGCGGAGCCGACGGCCTGCTTCTCGCCCAGCAGCTGGCGCAGGGGCGTGCCGGTCGGGGCCTCGCGCAGCACGAACAGGTGCCCGCCGTCGGTCAGTCCGGCGCCGCGCGGCTGGAACACGCCCGGGTGCGACGCCTCCGCGAGCGCGGTGTTGAGCGCGCCGACCACATCGGCTGCGTCGGGCCCCGGCGTGGCGGCAAACAGCTCGACCTCCACGGCCTGGCCGCTCTCGTTGGACGCGGTGTACAGGGTGGAATCGGCGGTGCGGCCCGTTTCCAGGACCTGCTCCTGGTCGAAGGTGAAGCCGAAGCGCTGGTTCAGCAGTGCAGCGATGTTGGACACAGACATGTCCAAGAGTGTAGCGCCCGCTATGCCTCGATGTTTTTAAACCCGACGCCCAGCGGCACGCCGACGTTATCAATCAGGTGCACGCCGCCCAGATCGACGGCGGCGAGGAGGCGGGCGTCGCCGGTCGGTGGGGCGGGGCGCATGGCAAGGTCGCGCAGCTCAAGGTAGGCGGGCTCGACCCCGGCGGCGGCGAGCACCCCGCGGGCGGTTTCCAGGACCGCGTCCGCGCCGTGCTCCGCCGCGTGCGCGCCCGCCGTCAACGCCGCGGCCAGCGCGAGCGCCGCGTCGCGGTGCTCCTCCGGCACGTCGCCGTTGCGCAGGCTCACCGCCAGCCCGTCTGGCATGCGCACCGTGGGCACGCTGTGGATCTTCACCTCCATGCGCAGCGCCGTGACCGCCAGCTGCGTCGCCACGAGCAGCTCGAAGTCCTTCTCCCCCAGCACCAGGTCCGTGGCGTGGGTGGCGTTGAGCGTGGCGAGCAGCCGCGCCACGTCGCGCCCGACCGCCTCGGCGTCTTCCAGGTGCGCCATCCCGGTGTCCACGCTGGCGGCGCAGCCCAGTGCTCCGTGGAAGACCACGTCGACCTTTTCCTCGGCGAAGACCTCCGGGACCTCGTCGCCCGAGAAGGTGACAAACACGTACGAGCCCAGCAGCGACTTCGCCGCCCGGATCAGCTCGATGTGCCCGGCGTGCACCGCGCGGCCGAGCGGCACGACCACGATCGACTTGCCCACCTTCCGGAACGCGCGCCCGTAGGTGGCCAGCAGCGCCTCGTCGCGCACGACGGTCGCTGCTCCCGGTGTAAACGTCATTGGTTTCTCCCTTCGTATTTGTCCATTGCCCACACTTGCATGGCGGCGTCGCGGGCCTGTTCCGCACCCCTGCGCTGCATGTCCACGAACGCGCGGCGCACGCCTGGATCATCGATCGCGCCCAGCAGCAGGTCCGCCGTGGCCGGGTCGAGGCCCGGCCCCTCGCCCGCGGGCTCGTCCCCGAGCGCCGGGAGGTTGGGGATGGCGGAGGTGAGGAGTTGGTGGGCGTCGATAAGCAAGGTGCGCTGCGCGGCACGAAGTTCCTGCGCGGCAGCGATGCGCGGGCGCGCCGAATCTGCGATGGGCACGGCGGCGCCGCCGGATTCCGCGACGAGCATGGCGACGACGCCTTCGCCGAGCTCGTCGGCCGCGGACGTGAGCCACGTGCGGTCGTGGAGGCGGTAGGCGCACATGACGATCGCGTGCGCCGTTTCCACGTCATCAAGCAGCTGCGCGCCGCCGAGCAGCGCCGTGTGCAGGAACATTTGGCGCGGCCGCGCGTACGGGGCGAGGCGGGCGGCGATGCTGCGGACTTCGGCGGGGCTGGCGACGTCGATGAGCACGAGGTCCACGTGCGCGATGAGCCCGGGGTCCGCGAGGTCGAGCGGGCGGACGGTATGCCCGGCGCGCTCGAGGTCGTCGGCGAGCCCGCACGCGTTGCCGATCGCGCCGGCCAAGAGTGTCGGCGCCACTAGCGCTTGTTGCGTTCCAGCAGCTCAGAGACGGACAGCGAGCCCTCGCGGCCGGCATCGCGGCGGCGTCGGCCTCCGCGGCGCTCATCGCTTTCACGCTTCTCGACGCCCTGCTCATGCCGCCCGACGTACTCCTCCGGCTCCGGCTGCGGTTGGGGTTGAGGCTTGGGCTCCGGCTCCGGCTTGGGTGCGGCGGTTTCGGTCTTGGTCCGCTCGCTGATCAGCGCCGACAGCGGGTTCTGCTGCTCGCGCTGCGGCTGCTGCCCGATGTTGCCGCGCACAGCGTCGCTGCTCGGCGCGCCGCTGGGGCGACCGCGGCGGTGGGAGCCGTTCGCGCGCTCCGGGGCCGGGGTGCGCACCACGGAGATCTTCGCGGTGTCAAAGCTCGACGGCCCCTTGGTCTCGTGCTTGTGGGGCTCGGACTTGGGCGCCTCAACGGGCTCAGCCGGCTCGCTCGGCGCAGTCGGCTCAGCCGCTGCCTCCGCTTCCGCCGGGCGCTCGAGTTCCTGGATGCGCCGCGCCGCCGCACGCACCGCGGCCGGCTCGTACTCGAAGACCTGCCCGCTCATCTCCTCCAGCTGGGAGCGCAGCGCCTTGATCTCCGCTTGCAGCTCGCGGAGCAGCTCGGTGTCCACCGGGCTCGCGCCACCCGCGGCGGCCGCCGGCTGGCGCTCCAGGCGCGCCAGTTCTTCCTTGTGGTTCGCCTCGCTCTGCTTGAGCGCGCGGGTCGCTTCGTCGCGGTCGCGGCGCATGCGGAAGATCACGATCAGCCCGGCCGCGGCGGCCCACAGCGCGAGGATGAGCGAGATTTTCAGCGCGTTTGCCGAGTTGGTAAACAGCATCACCACCGTGCCCACGATCGCGAGCGCGAACGGCACGATGACCCAGAGGTTTCCGCGGTCACTAGAAGAGGGTTGGGCAGTCATGATTAGTACCTTAGCTAACGCCCTCGCCCGACGAGGGTGGCGACACCTCGCACGCCTTCTCCAGCAGCACCCCCGCCACCGCGAGCAGCAGCCCGCCGACCACGCCGCCGATGAGCCCCGGCAGGTCCTCCCCCGCCGCGGCGAGCGTGCCCAGCCGCGGCACCACGTACACCAGCGGCCCGAGGTACGCCCCGCCGCACACCGCGCCGGCCCACGCGCACGCCTTGCCAAACAGCATAAAATTCGCGGCCATCATCGGGTTGAGTTGCGAGCGGTCCAGCCCGACCCGCCCGTCGGAGCGCCGCCGCTTCACCACCACCACGAGCACCGCGCACACCAGCGCCAGCACCCAGAGGCTCGAGGGCACAGCAGCGCCTATCGACGCCACCGCCCCGTACCACCGGCGCATCAGAATCAATGTGGCCGCCGCGCAGAACCCCGTCGTCCCGATCAGCGCCGCGTAGGACGTGCGGCGCATGCCCTCGCTGCTCATCCTCTTAGCCCTCCAGTCTGCGCACGCCGTCGCGCTCCGCCGGGTCCAGGCGGGCGAGCAGGTCGGCGACGCGCTCGCCGCCCAGGGTAGCGTCCGGGTCGATCTCCAGCCAGGGCGCAAGCACGAACGCGCGCAGGTGCGCCCGCGGGTGCGGCACCGTCAGCTCCGGGTCGTTGGAGGTGTAGCCGGCGATGTCCACGATGTCCACGTCCAGGGTGCGCGGCCCCCAGCGCTCGACGCGGACGCGGTTGGCAGCCTCCTCGAGCGCCTGGCATTCGCGGAGGAGTTGGGTGGGGGTGAGGGGGGCGTCGATAAGCATGCTCTGGTTGAGAAAGTCCGGCTGGTCCGTCTTGCCCCAGGGGGCGGTGGCGTAGAGGGAGCTGGCGGCGACGAGCGAGTCGGCGAAGTGGTCCACCACCGAGGCCAGGTGCGCGCGCGAATCCTCCATGTTGGAGCCTGCGGAAATGACGGCGCGCATGCTACCTCCTGTGCTTGCGGTTGCGGCGGCAGACGACGGCGACATCGTCGAAGACGAGCGGGATCGGCGCGTGCGGCTTGTGCACGGTGACCTCGATGGCGTGCAGGGCGTCAAAGCGGCCCATGGCGGTGTCGGCGATCTCGGTGGCGACGGTCTCGATGAGCTGGCGCGGGGTGCCCGCGGCGACGTCGTAGGCGAGCTGCGCGAGCTCGGCGTAGTTGACGGTCTTGGTCAGGTCATCGCCCGCCGCGGCCTCGGCGAAGTCCACCCAGCAGGTGATGTCCACGGTGAAGGCCTGGCCAAACTCGGTCTCGTGCGGGAGCACGCCGTGGTGCGCGAAGCACTGCAGGCCCTTCAGTTCGATGCGGTCGGCCATGAGTGCGCACCTCCCTCGCGCCACTTGGCGGCGACGTCGACGGCGTCGCGCGAGACCGCGACCTCGTGCACGCGCACGCACCACGCGCCGTAGTGCGCGGACAGCGCGGTGACGGCGGCGGTGGCGGGGTCGGCGTCGACGGGGCCGTGCTCCAGGCCGCGCTCCTTGCGCACCCCGGTGAGGAAACGCTTGCGGCTCGCGCCAACCAAGATGGGGAACTCGCCGGCGATGAATTCCGGCAGCGCATTGAGCAGCGCCCAGTTGTCCGCGGCCGTCTTGGCAAAGCCGAGGCCGGGGTCGAGGGTGATCTGGTCGTGCGCCACGCCGGCGGCCAGCGCGTTATCCACCAGCTCGCCCAGCACCTGGTGGACGTCGCGCACCACGTCCCCGCCGTGATCGGCGGCGCCGGAGGCGTTGACGAAGGCGTCGGCGCGCCAGTGCATCAGGCACACCGGCAGCTGGGTCTGAGCCATGACGCGGTACATGTCGGCGTCGGCGAGGCCGCCGGAGACGTCGTTGATGAGGTCCACGCCGGCGTCGGCAGCCGCGAGCGCCGTCGACGCGCGCATCGTGTCCACCGAGGTGCGGATCCCGTCCGCGTGCAGCGCCGCGATGACGGGGCGGACGCGCTCCGCCTCCACCTCGGCCGGGACGCGGGTGGCGCCGGGTCGGGTGGATTCGGCGCCGACGTCGATAATGTCTGCGCCGAGCCGCACGAGTTCGTGCGCGTGGGCGATCGCGTCGTCGGCGGCAAGCCAGCGGCCGCCGTCGGAGAACGAGTCCTCGGTGACGTTGACAATGCCCATCACCGTCGTGCGGCCGGGCGCAGTGAGATCGACCACGCTGACCATGGCTAGCTCCTTATCAGGCTCATGACCTCGGCGCGCGAGGCCGCGTTGGACTGGAATCCGCCGCGCACCGCGGAGGTGGTGGTCACCGCGCCGGGCTTGCGGATCCCCCGCATGGCCATGCACAGGTGCTCGCATTCGACCACCACGATGACTGCGGAAGCACCAAGCTTATCGACGATCGCGTCAGCCACCTGCCCCGTCAACCGCTCCTGCACCTGCGGCCGCTTGGCGTACATGTCCGTGAGGCGGGCGAGCTTGGACAGCCCAGTGACCTTGCCGTCCTTGCCCGGGATGTAGCCCACGTGCGCCTTGCCGTAGAAGGGCACGAGGTGGTGCTCGCAGGTGGAGTAGATCGGGATGTCGCGCACGAGGACCAGCTCCTGGTGGTTCTCCGCGAACGTCTTCTCCAGGACCTCGGTGGGGTCGGTGTGGAGGCCGGCGAAGACCTCTTCGTAGGCGCGGGCGACGCGCGCGGGCGTCTCCTTGAGGCCCTCGCGGTCCGGGTCTTCGCCCACGGCGATGAGCAGCTCGCGCACCGCGGCTTCGGCGCGCTGCTGGTCAAACTTATTGGTCATTGTTGGGTTGGTCCTCTGGGTCGTTGGGGTGGTTGTCGCTGTTGCTGTCGCGGTCCTCTTTCCTGTGCCGCGGCAGCTGGCGGGTCGTGTCCTCGGACGCGGGGCGGTAGGCGGTGCTGCCGCCGCGGCCTGCGGTGTCGGGGCTCTCGGGGTCGTTGTAGTACGACTCGTCGGGGCGCTCGTTGTCGGGGAGGCGGAAGCCGATCTCGGCGGTCTCGTTGTCCGGCTGCTCCGGGCGCTCCGGCTGGTCCGGGGTCGGCGCGTAGTTGCGCATCCCCGGGTGCTGGCCCTGCTGGTCATCCCCCGGGTAGGTCCAGCCCGGAGGCGGCGTCGGGCCGCCGTAGTTCGGGCGGCTGCCACCGGTCGGCGGGGTCCACTGCGACGAGCCGTCGCCGTCCTTGCCCGGCTTGCCCGGGCGCCAGTGGCCGCCGCCCTGCTGGCCCTGCTGGCGCTGCTGCCGCTCCCGCTGACGGCGCTCACGCGTCGCCTTCGACGCCTCCAGGATGGAGAAGCGCTTCGGCGGCTCCTCGCCGCGTTCCTTCGCCAGCTCCACCGGCGTCTTGACCGGCTCGCGGCCGATCTGCTGGTGGAAGCGGGCGTCGTGGGCGGGCAGCTCGGGGCGCACCGGCTCGATGTCGGTGAACAGTTGCTCCAGGTCCGGGCGGCGCAGGGTCTCCTTCTCCAAGAGTGCGGAGGCCAGCGCGTCCAGCTGGTCGCGGTACTTTTCGAGGGTGCGGTAGGCCACCTGGTGGGCTTCGTCGAGAAGCGCCTGCATTTCCTCGTCGATCTTGGCGGCGACGGCCGGCGAGTACTCCAGCGAGCCTCCGCCGCCCTTGCCGGAGAAGGGATCGCCCTGCTCCTGGCCGTACTTCACGGCGCCGAGCGAGGAGGTCATGCCGTACTCCGTGACCATCGCACGGGCGATCTTCGTGGCCTGCTCGATGTCGTTGGAGGCGCCGGTGGTGGGCGCGCCGAAGACGAGCTCCTCGGCGGAGCGGCCGCCCATGGCGAAGACCATGCGGGCGAACAGCTCGTTGCGGTTGTACATGCCCTTGTCGTCCTCGTCCGCGGTCATGGCGAAGCCGCCCGTGCGGCCGCGGGCCAAGATGGTGACCTTGTAGACGCGCTCGATGTCTTTGAGCGCCCACGCGGACAGGGTATGGCCGCCCTCGTGGTAGGCGGTGACCTTCTTCTCCTGCTCGGAGATGATCTTGGTGGAGCGGCGCGGGCCGCCGATCACGCGGTCGGTCGCCTCCTCGAGCGCGTCCGTGGTGATGACGTTGCCGCCGACGCGGGCGGTGAGCAGGGCGGCCTCGTTAAGCACGTTGGCCAGGTCCGCGCCCGACATGCCGGCGGTGCGCTTGGCTAGCGCGTCGAGGGAGACGTCCTTGGCCAACGGCTTGCCCTTGGCGTGGACCTTGAGAATCTGGGCGCGGCCGGCCAGGTCCGGGTTGGTCACCGGGATCTGGCGGTCGAAGCGGCCCGGGCGCAACAGGGCGGGGTCCAGGATGTCGGGGCGGTTGGTCGCCGCGATGAGGATGACGCCCTCGCGGTCGCCGAAGCCGTCCATCTCCACCAGCAGCTGGTTGAGGGTCTGCTCGCGCTCGTCGTGGCCGCCGCCCATGCCGGAGCCGCGCTGGCGGCCGACGGCGTCGATCTCGTCGACAAAGATGATGCAGGGGCTGTTCTCCCGGGCCTGTTTGAACAGGTCGCGCACGCGGGAGGCGCCCACGCCAACGAACATTTCCACGAAGTCGGAGCCGGAGATGGAGTAGAACGGCACGCCGGCCTCACCAGCCACGGCGCGGGCCAGCAGGGTCTTACCGGTGCCGGGAGGGCCGTAGAGGAGCACGCCGCGCGGGATCTTCGCGCCCAGCTTTTCGTAGACGCCCGGATCCATAAGGAAGTCGACGACCTCCTGCAGCTCATCGACGGCCTCGTCGGCGCCCGCGACGTCCGCGAAGGTGTTGGTCGGGTTGTCCTTGGTCAGCTGCTTCGCCTTCGAGCCGCCGATGCCAAACATGCCGCCGCCGGACTGCATGCGGTACATCATGTAGGAGATCAGGCCGAAGACCAGGATCATCGGCAGCATGAAGCCCAGCATGGACAGGAGGAAGGACTCCTGCGTCACGTTCGTCTTGTACTTGTCGGCCCCGGACTCGCGCACGGCGTCGAAAATCTCCTGCGTGGTGCGCGCCGGGTACTGGGCGGAGATGGCCTCGACGCCCTCGTGCTCGTCCACCGTGATCGGCTCGCGCAGCTCGATGCGGACGCGCTGCTCGCGGTCGTCGATCTGCACCTCCTGCGCGTTGGAGTTGTGCAGCTGCTCGACGGCAACGGACGTGTCGACCGTTTGGTAATTGCGCGTGTCGTCTCCAAACAGCGTGAGGACGTACAGCGCGATGAGCGCGATGGCGGCGAAAATACCCCACCGCAACACGTTTTTATTTTTAGTCATACAGTTTTTCGGGTCTTACTTGTCGTCGCAGTTAGTTGTCGCCAGGCGGAGCCTACTGGCCCTCGGAGTACACGCGCGGGTGCAGCGTGCCCACGTACGGGAGGTCGCGGTATCGCTCCGCGTAATCGAGCCCGTAGCCGATGACGAACTCGTTGGGGATGTCAAAGCCGACGTCGAGGAGGTCGATCTTGGCGGTCTGCACCTCGGGCTTGCGCAGCAGCGTGATGACCTCGAGGCTCTTCGGGCCGCGGCCGCTCAGGTTCTTCAGCAGCCAGGACAGGGTGAGGCCGGAATCGATGATGTCCTCCACCACGAGCACGTCGCGGTCGGCGATCTCCTTGTCCAGGTCCTTCAAAATGCGCACCACGCCAGAGCTGGTGGTGGAGTTGCCGTAGGAGGACACAGCCATGAACTCCATCTCGGCCGGGATGGAAAGCTTGCGGGCAAAGTCGGTGAGGAAGAAAACCGCGCCCTTGAGCACGCACACCAGGATGAGGTCCTGCTCGGCGTCCTTATACTTCTCCGAAACCATGTCCGCCAGCTCCTGGATGCGGGCCTGCAGGTCGTCCTCAGTCAGAAGGATGGCCTCAACGTCGTCGCCGTAGCGGTTCGCGGGGACGTTGAAATCCTTCTTGGTGTACAGCTCGGTCATGGTTGGGCCCTTCCATCTCCTGTTGGCTTACAACTCCTTCATACTGCCACCTCTTCCCCGCCTGCGACAACAACGGGAGGACTACTTGCAGCGGTCTTCCGGCGGTCGGGTATCCAGCCCGTATTGCAGGAACGGCGCGAGCAGGGCACCGATCAGCGCGGCGACCGGGTTGGCAAAGAAGAGAGCGGGGTCTGAGGAGAGGGTGGACGAGCCGGTGAACAGGCCGCAGGAGGAGCCCGGGATCGCGGGGTGATCTGCCGCGGGAGCGGCGGGAGCGGCGAGGGCGATCGCGGTCATTCCGGCGACCAGGGAAGTGCGAAGGGGACGCATGGTGAGCTGCCTTTCAGTCGGGGGAAGCAGTTTTACGAGCACGTGTCATGTTGAGTATCGCGCAACCCCTCAAGCGGCGTTACTCGCGCCGCTCGAGGGTGAGCTCGCCGCACACCCGGCGCACGCGCACTCCCCCGGCCATGTCCACGCCGACCTGGCCGTTCCAGTGCGTGATGAGCCGCTCGATGGCGGCGAGTTGCCCGCGGTTGGGGCGCACGTCTGCGCTGACAAGCCACGCGTGGATCCGGGAGCGGCGCACGGCGCTGGGCAGGGCGGCGAGCTCGTCGCAGGAGGTGGTCGCGGGGGCGCTAAGCAGCGATTGCGCGGCCGCGATCCGGTCGGCGGTCTGCGCCAGCGGGGGCACGGCGTCGCCGCCGAGGAGCTCGGTGAGCGCGGGGATGATGCGCGTGCGCAGCGCTACTCGACGAAACGCGGGGTCCCCATTCATCGGATCCTCCCACGGGGTCACGCCGAGCTCGGCGCACGCGCCGACCGTATCCGCGCGGCGGATGGGCAGGAAGGGGCGCACGAGGCGCCCGGCGCGCGGCGCCATGCCGGACGGGTTGCCGCGCAGCGCGCCGAGCAGCAGCGTTTCGGCCTGGTCGTCGGCGGTGTGTGCCACCCATACCTCGCCACCGTGGGCGAAGAGCGCGGCGTAGCGGGCCTCGCGGGCCGCGGCCTCCAGGTTCCCGCCGCGCGGCACCGCCACCTCCACGACCTCGGCCGGGACGCCAAAGCCTCGCGCCTGCTCGGCGGCACGCTTTGCGACGCCACCGCTGCCCTCCTGCAGCCCGTGGTCCACCACCACGGCGCGCGCCGGGATGCCTTCAGCGGCCGCGGCGGCGACGAGCGCGAGCGAATCGGGCCCGCCGGACAGGCCGATGACCACGGGCGCTGCGGCAGAGTCTGCGGCGGAGTCTGCGGCGCGGACGGCGCGCCGACAGGCCAGGAAGTGGGGCGAGGTGCGGGGCCAGAACGGCTGCGCGGCCATGGCTAGAAGTCGCGGAGGACGGAGGCGAGCTGGTCCATCCCCCGGCGCGCCTCCAGGATGGACGAGTCGTTGGAGATGAACGCGAAGGTGTAGACGTTGCCGTTCACGCTGGTGACGGTGCCTGCGAGCGCGGAGGTCTCATCGAGCGTGCCGGTCTTCGCGCGCACCCAGCCGCGGCCGGCCAGGTCGCCGTAGCGGGAGGCGAGGGTGCCCTCGCCCGCGGCGACGGGCAAGGTGCCCAGGAGGTCGCGGATCGGTGCTTCGGTGGCGGAGGAAAGAAGGACGCCATCAAGCAGCGCGGGCGGGATGCGGTTCGCGTCCGAAAGCCCGCAGTTGTCCAAGAGGGTGGTGCCGCTGACGTCGAAGCCCTGCTCCGCGAGCGTGTCCAGGGCAGCCTGCGGCGCGTCGGTCGTGCCCCGCGCCAGCGCGAGCTCGCGCCCGATCGCCTCGGCGTAAACGTTGTCGGAGTTGCGCATCATCACCCGCATCCGCTCGAGCAGGGTCGGCGACTCCACCGACGCCACGACCTCCGCGTCCGCGGGTGCCGGGCCATCGGCGACGGCGACGTTCGCCGCCCCCAGCCGGTTCGCCAGCGCCTGCGCCACGTCCAGGGCCGGGGTGTGGGTGCGCGGGACGTCGCCCTCCGTCGCCCCGCCGAGCCGGCCGCCGGAGAGCATCGCGGGCTGCATCGGCGCCACGAAGCCGGCGTCCACGTTCTCCGGGTCCCAGCTTTCGGGGTATTCCTCCATGCCGTCCCAGGAGGACGTGTCGATGGTGACGGTGTCGACGGCGCCTCCGACGTTGCTGACCTGGGCGGCGAGCGCATCCAGGGCTTCGTCGTCGAGCCAGACGTCGCCACCCGCCAGGATGGTCACCTCGCCCGGGTTCGCGCCGCGCACCACCGCGGTGGACAGCGTATCCTCCGCGCCCAGCTGGTAGAGCGCGGCCGCGGCGGTGAGGACCTTGGTCACGGAAGCCGGCCGCAGAGGCTCGTCCGCGTGCTGGTCAAAGACGACCTCGCCGGTGGCGGCGTTGGAGATCCGGGCGTGGAAGGTCCCAAGGTCCGGGTTTGTGGCGGGGGGCGAGAGGGCGTCGATAAGCAACTGCTCATCAACCGGCGAGCCCTCCGCGGGCGTGAGGAGACCGGGCGGGGCTTGCAGCGCGTAGGCCGGCGCGTGCTCAAGCGATGCGAGATCGCGCTGCGCCGCGACGCCGAACCCCGCGACGGTGCCGACAGCTCCGAGCGCGAGCGCGCCCACTACCCAAGTCCATACTTTCACGGGCACTAACCCTAGCCCACGTATGATGGTGAGCCGAACCATCACTCAAAGCAAAGGAGCAACAATGGCTACCGAGGTCATCATCGAAATCCCGAAGGGCTCGCGCAACAAGTACGAGGTCGACCACGAGACCGGCCGCGTCCACCTCGACCGTTACCTGTTCACCCCGATGGCATACCCCGCTGATTACGGCTACATCGAGCACACGCTTGCCGACGATGGCGACCCCCTCGACGCACTCGTCATCACCCCGGAGCCCGTGTTCCCCGGCGTTGTTGTCGCCGCGCGCCCGATCGGCGTGTTCAAGATGACCGACGAGGTCGGCGGCGACGACAAGCTGCTCTGCGTCATCGACGACGTCCGCTACGAGGGCTACCAGGACATTTCCGACGTTTCCGACTTCCTCAAGAACGAAATCGAGCACTTCTTCGTCCACTACAAGGACCTGGAGCCGAACAAGGAAGTCTCCGGTTCCGGCTGGGGCGACAAGGCTGAGGCGGAGAAGATCCTGCAGGCAGCCGTCGAGGCGTACAAGAAGTAGCGCGTTTTGCTTTGCTGGCCCGGGCTTGCCGTTTCTTGGCGGCCCGGGCCGTTGCTGTTTTTAGGGGGCTACGCTGTAGGTTTGCTCCGTTCGCGCGGTGAGGCGACAGGATGGTAACCAGAGGATGGGAACGTCAGGATGGTGATCAACCGAGTAACAGCCGCGAGTTTGCGAGACGTTACTCGACTAATCACCATCCTCTGGTTACCATCCTGGTTTTTCGACGCGCTTAGAAATTCGGCGCCGGAACCCCCGGAATCAGGCCGCCGGCCCACGCCCACCCGGCGCCGAGGATGCCGATGAGCCCCAGCACCAGCGGGATCACGATCGCGGCAATGGTCCCACCGCTCGACCCCTCACGCTCGCTCGACGCACTGCCGGACGCATCTTGGGCGTCGGCCGGCTCCGTCGGCGTGGTGGTCACCGTCGGCCGCGTCGTCGCGGTGCTGCCCTCGGTCGGCTCGGGGGTGGCGCTGGTCGGGGTTGCGACGCTGGTGGTTTCGCTGGTCGGGCTGGTCGTGCTGGTCGGGCGCTCCGGGAGCGCCGGCCACGGCCAGCGAGTTTCCGTTGGCGCGGGCTCTGCCACGTCGACCGGGCCAACGGTAGGCGCCGTTTCCTTCGCAGTCGCAGGCGCCTGAGTGCTTGTCGACGCCCACACATCCGTCACTTCCGCTGTGGACTCCCGCGGAGTCGACGTCACCGGCTTCGCAACAGTGGTCGTTGAGACTCGCTCAGTGGTTGCCTTGGGCGTTGCCACTGTCGTCATCGGGGCAGGCGTGGTCGCCTTGCTCGTCGTAGTCTCGGCGGTCGACGTCGTCGACTGCGGCTTCGAGACCACAGGCGTCGCGCGAGTAGTCGTCGGGGCGGCCGGGGTGGACGCCTTCGCCGATGCCGTCGACGTCTCCTGCGTCGTCATTACAGGCTTAACGGACGTCTTCGGCGTATCCACAGTCGTCCTCGGAGCGGGCTTCACGGTAGTGGTCGCCTTGTTCGTCGGGGTCTCGGCGGCCGACGTCGTCGACTGCGGCTTCGAGGCCACAGGCTTCGCGCTAGTAGTTGTCGGGGCGGCCGGGGTAGATTCCTCCGCCGATGTCGTCGACGTCTCCTGCGTCGTCATTGCAGGCCTAGTAGATGTCTTCGATGTATCCGCAGTTGTCTTCGGAGTTGGCGTGGGCGCCTTGCTCGTCGGAGACTCGGCGGCCGACGTCGTCGACTGCGGCTTCGAGGCCACAGGTTTAGCCGTAGTAGTCGTCGGGGCGGTCGGGGTAGATTCCTCCGCAGGCTTCGGCTGCTCAGAAGTAGCTTCAGACGTTGGCTCGCTGCTCGCCTTCAGCGCATCGCGGTTGTCGGCAGCCTCAAAGAACGCGGCGAGGTACCGGTCGGCGTGCTGCTGCAGCGCTGCGGCGCGTGCAGCATCGCCTGCGTCCTCCGCTGCCTTGGCGTCTGCAAGTGCCTGCTGGTACTTCTCCGAGTAGTCTTCGACGGCCTGCTCAGCGTCTGCCATGGTGGCGGGCTTGGGGACGTCGATAGGCGGCAGCTCCGTTGGTGTCGGCTCCGTCGTGGTGGCAACCGGCGACGGCACTGAGGTCTCCGGCGCGGCAGTTTCCGACGGCTCGGGCGCCACGGTTGGTTCCGGCCCCACTGACGGTTCCGGTTCCGCCGAGGTTGCCGTGGATTCCGTAGTCTCCGGCACGAAGGTCTCCGAGGGTTCCGGCTCGACGGACGGCTCGGGCTCCGCCGAAGTCTCCGCGGACGGCTCCGCCGAAACTGAAGTCTCCTCCGCCGGCTCCGGCGCCTCGCTCGTCATCGGCTGCCCGCCCAGCTCGCGCAGCTGCGGGTGCGTCTGCAGCAGGATCTGCACGTCGAGCTTTTGCGGCAGCGTCGCAAGCTTGCCCCTATTGGTGCCATTCTTCATCAGCGCCCCGCTGCAGGAGTGCGCGAGCCCCATGGCGTGGCCCATTTCGTGGGCGATCGTCATCACCATGCTGGCGTGGTGGACGTTCGCCGGGTTGGCGTACAGCGACTGATTCAACGTCACGCGAGGGTTGTTGCCGGGCGTGCCCTGCTGGCGGCCCGCAGTAATCCCAGGCAAGGAACCAAGTTCCAGCATCACAGCCTCCGGGTCGCGGTAGTCCACGTACTCCACGCGCAGCAGACCGCCGGTGGCCTCGATCCACGCGTCCATGGCCTCTTTGAGGTGCTCGCCGTAGGCGGTGGTGTTGTAGACCTTGAGCGTGTTGCCGTGGATGTTGCTTTGGTTCGAGCCGAAGAAGTAACGCTCCACGTCCGGGAGCTCCTTCCCCTGGTTCGCCAGCGCAGTATCAGTCTTGCACTGCGCGTCGAGCGGATCGACCTCTCCGCTGTACGCGTGCGCGGAGGGAGCGTTGACAATCAACAAGGAGGCGCCGAGCGCGGCGGCGAGATACTTTCGGGAAGACACGTGGGGACGACCTTTTTTAAGAGATGACTAACGGCGTTCTTAGAAAGAGTACAGCTTCGCCCACCAATTAGCCAGTTCGCCGTCCGCGCCACCACAGCCCGCAGAAACCAACGCTGAGCATTATCGACGCCACGCCCACCCACACCATAAGCCCCGCACCACCAGTCTTGGGCAGGTTCCCCTGGCGCACGTTGGCGAGGGAGACACTCACGGTATTGGCGGCGTCGATGAGCTGCACGTTCTCCCCTGGCGCGCCCGCCCACAGCCCCACCATCGGCGAATCCTGAGAAAACGCGCCGTCGGGCCCGCGGAACTCAAGGACGTCCGTCTCCCCCTCGCGCACGACGCGCAGCACAATCGGCTCGGCGAGCAGTGAGTAGCCGGCGGGCGCCTTCGCCTCCACAAGCTGGTACTCCCGGCCGCGCTCGAGGGCGGCTCCGGTGGTGAGGAAGCCGTCGGGGGTTGGGGCGAGGGGAATGGGGGACGACGAGGCGTCGATAAGCGGACGAAGCTCAAGGCCGGCCTCGAGGGCCACTGTGCGATCCTGGTGATCCACCTTGCGCACGCGCAGCTGCACGGGGCACGGCGCGGTGGCGACGTTGTCGGCCGGGGTGAGCTCGCCGCCCGTATTGCGCGCGGTGACGGTGTTGGGGGTGCAGGTGCCGGTGACTCGGGCGAACGCGAGGACGCGCGCCGTCTCGCCTGGTCGGAGCGCCCCAATGTTTACGGTGAGTGCGCCGTCAGAAGTAGTGCTTTTCGACGCCAGCTTCTCCCCCGCCGGCCGCGACCCGCGGATCAGCGCCGCGGGTAGGGCGCTGGCCGTGGCGGGGTCGAACCCGCGCGGAAGCGGGTCGGTGAGCGTGGCGCCGGGGACCTCGGTGGTGCCGGCGTTTTTCAGATCGATGGCCCAAAACCGGTAGTCGGCGGGGTCGGCGCCGGTGGCGCGGATGGCCTCGTGGGCGGCGCGCAGCTGGTCGGCGACGGCCGGGTCACCCGGCAGCGCATTTCGCTTGGTCACGGCGAGGTCGCTCGGCGCGCCTGGCGTGAGGATGTAGTCCAGCTGGATCGGCCCGGACGGCCCGCGCAGGTATTTATCCGCCACCGGCAGGGTTGGGTCTTTGCGGAAGTCCATGGTCACCGCCACCGTCGACCCTTTGGGCACGTAGAGCCGCTGCGGCAGTGTGAACTTCACTCCGCCCTCCCCCGCGGTCTGCCCCTGCGCCGGGATGGGCGCGATCCCGCACGATGGGTCCTCTCCGGCCTCGCACGTGTAGAGGACCTTGCCGTCCGGGCCAGTGATGGTAAGCGTCTCGCCGCCGTCCAGCGCGTAGCCGTTTTGCGACTGCACCGCCGCCGCGACCTCGCCTTCCAGCACGCCGTCCTCCTGCGTGGTGCGGGTGACGCGGGCGCGGGCGATCCCGTCTGCGCCGGACGGGGTGACGGTCGTGCGCCGCTTCTCTGGGTCGGCGGCATTGCCCCACGCGTAATCGCCCGCGCTCTCCTGTGTGACCGGGTGCGAGGCGTAGACCTCAAGCGCGTAGTTGCTCGCCGGCGGGATGCCGGTCATCTTTTCAAAGGACACGGCAAGCTGGTTGCCGCTCCAGATGTCCACCTTCTTGTACAGGGTGTCGGACTCGGGATCGAACAGCTGGATGTCGTACCCACGCGTCACGCCGCCCTCCACGATCGGCGTCACCTTCGCCGATTCCAGCGAGTACCAGCTGCGCGTATTCTTCAGCAGCGCAATCTTGCCCACCGGGAACGTCACGCTCGGCGAGGTGGTCATCACCCGAATCCTCGTTACCGCAAGCGTGGGGCTGCTGCCAGCGGGGACCACCGTGTCCGGCCGTGACCCGCTCGCGGTGGTGCGCATGAAGCGCTTCACCCCGCCGAAGCCCATCACTTCTTTGTCGCCGTCGTCCCTGGCGGGGAGCGTAGCCGTGCCCGTCACTGTTTCGGTGGTCGCCAGCTTCTGCTCCACCGACCATGCCTGGCCCGCGGGCAGCCCCATGGTGCTGGTAGCTGCGTACGGCATCGCCGACCTCGCGCCGGGCGCGACCGTCTCGCCGGGTTCCGCAAACCCCACGAACTCGCGCTTCGCAGGGATCTCATCGCTCTCCGCGACCCGATACTCCCCCTCTTCGCCGGCGCGCACGCGCATGGACACGTCCACCGGCGGAATCGTGTGCAGCGCATTGAGGTCAAACCCCACAAACGCACCGCGCTCGGTATTCGCCCAGCTGAAATCCTCGGGATCCAGCTCGCGGCCGTCGGCGGTCACGGACAGCACCTCGCCCACCTCGCCGTCACGCGCCAGTGCGAACACGTTTTCCGCCGATGCTGCGCCACCCCATTGCCACAGCTCGCCATCAGGGTCGTGGACGCGCACGATGTCGACGTCGCCGTCGCGCTCGACAGTGATGGGCCCATTGCTTATCGACGCCCCCACGCCCCCACCTTCAGGCACCCCCGAAACCTCCGACCGAGCACTCGTCGCGGTCTCGGGCCCGGTCGGTTCTTCCGCGCTTGCTGTGCTTGCCAGGGTCGGGTCATCCGCCTGCTCCACGTCGCTGGTGACGGTTGCCTCCTCCGCAGACGTCTCGGTCTCTGTATCAGCCACCGACACCGGTGCCGAGGCGAAGAGCACGACGCACACCGCGGTCGGCGCAGCGAGCAGCGTCCGCAGTTCCCGTTTCCGCTTCCCACTGACGCCTGCAACACTATGTGTGCGCATTTGGTCGATACCTCCTCTGTCTGGATGGTCGTGGGCATCCGGTCCGAGCCTCCGTCGCCTTGTAACGGAGAGCGTTCATGAACTGGGCAAAGGAAAAACTTCTCCGGGGTGCGCCGCCCCTGCGAAGGTGGGGCGATCACCACGGAGAAGTCTAACGGTTTGAAAAGTCCATGCCTAGCCTAAACTTGGACGGCCCTCCTGCGCGCCAGCGCTGCACCGAGGAGCATCAGCACGGTGCTCACCGCGAGCGGCGCCTGCAGGCCGTGCCCGCCAGTCTTCGGCAAGTTGCCCTGGCGGACGTTGGCGAGTTGGACGTACACGGTATTGTCCTCCCTTTTGGCCCAAACTCCAGCAGCCGAGGCATCCGTCGTCCATTCGCCGTTGGTCTCAAACTCAACCTTTGAAGGTTGGCCGTCTGAGGATTCCGGAACGACGCGCAACCGAATTGGCTTCACCAGCAATGCGTACTGCGTTCCATCGGCAGCCTTCGGAGACTTCGTCTCTGACAGCGTGTAGATCCGGTTAGGCACCAGTACGGCATCGGTGATATACCGTTTTGCCTCTGCGTCCTCTTTCACGTCGATCGCATTCGGCTGCCCCGAGTCCCCGTCCCAGCCCAAGGTGAACGCCGCACCGGAAAGGTCCATCGCCGTATTATCAGCATCAACCTTTTGAAGGTTCAGCGAGAGGAGCGGGGCATCTTCCTGGGTGTTGTCCACGACGCAGTGAACGGATGCGTATGGTTCGGAAATCACTTTGAATCCGTCAGACCCATCGTTTACCACTTCTGCATCGGTCTTGAAGTAGCCTGCTTCGCCTGGCAGACCGATCTCTTGATAGCACGTGGCGTTCTTGCCGCCCTGTGGTCGAAGGCTATAGCCGCCCTTCTGAGTTTCGCGGACCGCGAACTCGGAACGCTCTCCCGAGAAAGTACGCCAAGCTACCGTACCCTTGTCCTCATCCTTGCCTGAGGTCGTCAGCTTCGACTCGGCCACGCCGACCCGGTCACTGGCAGAAACAGAGGTAGAAACCACGCGTCGACCGGGCTTCAACACAGGATTCTGTGCTGTCGCCGTAAAATCCCATCCCGATGCCGTGGCGTCAGTGATCTGCCCGTTGGCATCGACGATACGTTTCGTCACGATAAGCTCGCCCTCGCACAACGAGTTCAGGGACGCGCCCAGCTTCTTCATCTCCGCGTCGAGCTGGGAATACGCCTTAACTCGCAAGGTATCGCCCGGACCGGAAATATCTTCGCCCATCTTCGTAACGCCTCGTACCCCGTACGTCCACTCTTCAAGAGAGTTCGTAATGTCCCCTTTACCCCGGTAGCTATTGTCCTTGGCTTTGAGTACCCGAAGCTCCCAAGCTTTCTGAGAATTTACATACAGGTCTTCAGCATTCGTATTGTAAACTGCGGAATCAACATTTACGTTTTTAGGTTTATCGAGGTAGATGTAATACGGATTCGTATCCCACGTAACATTTTTCAGCACGAAGTCCTGGGTAATGGTCGCACCGTCGCGCGTTTTCAGGTCGACCATGATCGGCACCACTCGCGTGCCGTTCTTTTTCAATTCATTCGCAGCGTCGATGGCACGATTAAGAGACCGCTCTTGAACAAACGCACCTGCGTTCTTATCGCCAATTTTTTGCCAACCGGCATTGTCCCACGTCGGCATGCCGTCGGTAATGAAGTACACAACGTCGTACCCACCGCCTTGGGCCTGCTTCAGACCGTCTTCCCAGTTGGTGGAACCACCGGTCACGTTCGTCGTCCATTGGTCGATCGCCGCGTTAACCTTATCCACACCATCCGCTGTATTCAGTGAGATCGGCCCACTCGTGTTAGCGCTTCCCTGGCGAGCAAAGTTGAATACACCAACTTGGCTTGCGGTTCCTCCGAGCGAGCTCACCAACGATTTAGCTGCTTTACGGCTCGCTTCAAAACCGTTGACGTCGCCAAACGTCAACGACGTCGACCTATCAGCAACAATCGCAATCCTCAACCCGCACTTTTGCGGGAGCGGTGGATTCGGAACACGGGGGTGAAGCCACTCTTCGCCCTCTGGACGAGTAACTGGTTTCACATCATCCTGGCTCCGGACCGGTGTTCCCTGAATCGTCACCTTTGCATCGATGTTCTCCGGATCATCGGTAAAGGAAGTCCTCAGCGTGAGGGCCGCGCCGGACTCGACCAGAACCGTCTCCCCTTCGGGAAGTCGCTTGCCGTCCTTCATCGGGAATACCTCGAACTCGACGTATTCCGGAGTCTGCGCAACGAGTTTGCGTCCCAGAGTTACTCCACTCTCAATGAGGCTGACATCAAATCGGTATTGCTCCCAAGCAAGCACGCTGTTCGGGGCGTTTACTCGCACTGTCGCTTTCTCAAAGTTAATTCGTTCCCCCAGCTGGGCTGTGCTCGTGTACGCGGAGCTATCCCCCGAGGTGGTTGTGGGGGAAATCTTGATGCCGTTCTCACCCACGATGTTGAATGTCTTGGCGAGTTTCGCTTCTTGTCCCCACACCTGCACAGCGTATTGACCGTTTGGCGGTCCAATGACGTTCATCTTAACGGTGTCGCCTCGCTGGAGTTTGAGGTCTGTCACCTCAGGGACCAGACGAAACTCCGTATCGTAGGAATTACCAAGCGCATTCTTGTTCCAGAATCGTTGGTTCAGCACCTTTGAGTTTTCATTTGTGCCTACAGTGGTGAAGTTCAGCGACCGTTTCTCAATCTCCTTGCCATCCCGATAAATGCTTATCGTTACCGGCCCTTCAACGTTCTTCGTATTCGAGTCGTTCTTCGTCTTCTTGATGGCAAAACGAGTCAAAAGGTAAGCGTCTGCAGTGCCGTTCACGTTGAAGGTCAGCTCCGGATTACCTCCGACCCAATTGGTACCGAGGTTTTCCACCTTCAATTCGGTGTCCGGCCACCCAGGCACGGTCGCGACCGGTGCAGCACGCAGCTGCGCCTCTACCTCAGGGTCGAGTTCTTCCTTCGGGTCGTAACCCGTCTTGGAGAACTCCTTCGCAGTAGGAATGTCCTCGCTCTCGGCGATCTCGTAGTCGCCCTTGGCGTCAGCCTTGACCTCGATGGTCACGTCCACGGGCGGAATCCTGTGCAACGCATTGAGGTCGAAGCCAATGAAGGCACCGTCCTTGCTGTTCACCCAGCCGAACTTGTTGCGGTCCAGCTTGCGGCCGTCGGCGGTCACGGAGAGGACCTCGGTAACCTCACCCTTGCGGGTCAGCGCGAAGATGTTCTCCATCGAGGCCTTGCCGCCCCACTGCCACAGCTCGCCCTCAGAGTCGTGGACGTGGATTGTGTCTACGTCACCGCTCCGCTCTACGGTCACCCCGTCCTGGGTAACAGCGCCTGGGACAAGCGCGCTCGGGTCGACCGGAGCCGAGGAGCTGGGCGTGGACGACTGCGAGGTCGTTGCTTCAGCCGAAGCCTCTGCGGTCGGTTGCTCAGACGTCTGAGCTGCAGTCTCGATTTCGGGCGCAGCGGGAGCGGAAGTTTCAGCCGCGCCAGCAGGCGCGACGCCAATAGCCATGACAAGCACGGCCGCGAGCAGCGCACGGACCGAACGTTCCAGGCGAACGCGCGCGGTGGTGTGACGCATCGATGTACTCCTCATTAGTCTACTTCCTTCCTCCGTGCCGCCAGGATCACGCCGACCAGCACCAGGGCCATGCCCAGTCCTGCGGCCCAGAGCACGTCTGCACCGGTAGAAGCCAGGAAGCCTCCGCGGTCGTCGTTGCTGTTGCTGCCGTTCGAGCCTCCACCGTTACTTCCGCCGCCCCCGCCGTTGGCGGTGGTCAGGCCAGTGGTCGTTTCGGTGGTGCGCACCGTCGACGGCGTGCGCTCCGTGCTCGGCGTCACCGTCGGGGTGGTGGTCACCGTGGTGGTCGGCGGAGTCGGGGGCGGGGTGTTCGGCGAGGTCGAGCCGCCCGGCAGGTTGTTGCCCGGCTTGGTCACGATCACGTTGTCGTAATTGAAGCGGTCACCCGTCGCGTTGGCCAGCGGCAGGATGATCAGCTTCGGGTTGGACAGCCGGTAGTCGTAGTCAGAATCCGGAGCGGACTCCTCGAGCAGATACAGGCCCGGTTTGAGGTCCATGAACTGTACGCGGCCGTTGTCGCCGGTGGTGAGGGTGGAGATCTTGTCCAGTCCGGCTGCGTGGGCGTCGTCAAGCGTCATGTTCCGCGCCGCGCTACGGCCGCCGGACGTTGTGATGTCTACACCGCGCACCTGCGACAGCGTGAAGATCGCGCCGGCGATAGACGTCGGCTTCTGGCCTGCCGGGAGGTCGTCGTACGGGTTGCTGGCCACCTTGCGGACCATCAGCGAGATCGGCTCGTTGGGGTCGACATCCTCCGCCGCGATGTTGCGGTCGTTGCCGGTGACCACGCGGTCGTTGGCGGTAGCGGCCGGCAGCGAGGCACCGGTGATCAGCATGGTTGCCGCACCGGCAATTGCGAAGTATTTCATTGTGCGCACTAGGACTTAAACCTCCTCGTTCGAAGCGCCCGCGCGATCGTTCTTCTTTTTCTCGCGCCAGATCCACCAGGCCAAGCCCAGGAGAATCGCCAGCGCGACCAGACCGAGCGCCCACATCCACCACTGCACGGTGCTGGTGGATTCATCGAGCACGCTCGCCTCGTCCGGATCCATGGGGACGCGCTCCGCGTGGACGAGAAGGCGGTGCGTGTTAATGCCGTAGGGGGTGCAGGTGATCAGGGTGAGCAGGTCGCGGCCTTCCTGAGCGCGAAGACTGTCCGTCTCCTCGGGCAGGACAACCTCGATGTCGTAGACCTGGTACTTCATCCGCTCGCCGAAGGTGGAGAGGTAGATGGCGTCGCCGACTTCGACGTCCACGAGGTCGTCGAAAAGCGTGGCGTTGGTCAGGCCCGTGTGACCGGTGATCACCGAGTGGAAACCCTCGCCGCCGGTGGGCAGCGCCGAGCCGTACAGGTGGCCGAGGCCCTTCTGCAACGTCTCGTCGCGCGTGCCGTGGTAGACGGGCAGGCGGAGGTCAATCGACGGGATGGCCAGCTGCGACATCGCGGACACGCCCTCGAGGTGCTTCTCGTACTCCTGGTAGTCCAGGTTGTCCTCGGAGATGCGTGCAAGCCACGGGTCCAGAATCGGGCCGTCGGTGTGCGTGCGGTTGTACTCCTTGGCCGCCTCGAGCGCCTGGTTGATCTGCTCCGGCGGCGCCTCTTGGATCTGCTCCTCGTACTGCTTGGCCACCTGCTCCTGCACCCGGTTGTTCCACTGGGTGGCCACGACCGGGTACATCAGCACCATCAGCCCCGCCAGAATAATGATGACCGGCAGCGCAATGCGCTGGAAAAACGGCTTCTGCGCCGGCTTTTTGCGGTGCTTGCCTTCCACGGCAGTAGTCACTGCGCGATCCTTCCTACCTAGGCACGGCTGATGTGTAAAAACTGGGCGGGAGTTTTACGCCTCCCCGCGTTCAGGCGTTGGGCGCCCATTGCTTATCGACGCCCACTCGCACCCCCGCCGGCCCCTCACCAGAGGCCGGACGGGCGTACCAGGCGGTCAGCGCGCCGTTACCGTGCGCCGACCGCCGCGCGGCTTACGCCGTCTGGGAGTTGCGACGTGCCGCGTAGACACCGCCGCCGATGATGGCCAGACCAGCCAGCACGATGATCAGCACACCCATGCCACCGGTTGCCGGCAGGGTCGGCGTGGTCTTCTTCACGTTGTCGATCACGGCGCCGTTTGCGATGACGTTCGTGCCTGCAGCTGCATCAAACGCGGTCTTGTCGGCGTTCAGCGCCTTCGAGGTCGCACGCTTCAGCTCGATCTCGCGAACCGCGTTCTTGCCCTTCGGCAGGGCGTAGCCGGCCGGTGCCTTGGTCTCCTGAACGCAGTAGTTCGCAACCATGTCGGTGACCTCCGCGTCGTTGACGTAGTCGGTGACGTGCAGGCCCGGGAAGGTCAGGTTGCCGTCTGCGTCAGTGATGCCGGTCTGGATTGCGTCGCCGGCAATGCCGTCCTTGCCGGAGTTGCACCTGCCGATCTTGAATTCAGCGCCAGCCAGTGCCGCGTTGTTGTCGCCACGCTTGTAGACGCTGATGTTGCCCACGTAGGTGACGACCTTGTCGTCCGGCGTCTCCTTCGGCGCATCGTCGGTGTTGTTGCCAGGATTGTGGAAGACGAACGACTCACGGACGGAGTTCTCGATACCCTTCGACGTCGTGTCATCCTTCAGCATGGTCGCCTTGACCTTGACACGGACGGTCTCGCCCGGCTTCAGGCCAGCCTTCTGCGCGTCGACAGTGACGGTGAACGCCTGGTCCGCGCCAGCGGCGAGGCCCTCGGGTTTGTTGGTCGGGACTGTGGCGGTCGTGTTGACGGTGTAGTTGGCCGGATCGATCTTTACCTCACTGCCGTTGCGGACGACAACGACGCCTTCGATGAATGCGTTGTTCTCCTTCGCCCACTGCAGCTCGGCGCTCTTGGAAGCATCCGTGAGCGTGACGTTCTTCAGCTCGCGGCCTGCCGGAGCTGCGGGAACGACACCGTCAAGGGTGTACTTGACTACGGCATTGTCGGCCGGACGAGCGCCGAGGTATCCAGGCTTCCCTGCTTCGCCCTTTGCGTCGCTCTTAGTGTTCTCCCCTTCATCGACGACGGTCTTGGAGACCTTGGCCATCGAGTTCTTCGGGTACACGTGGACATCGGTGTTCCAGCCGGTGCCCTCTTTGTTGGTCATCGGCAAGAAGACGATGAACGGATCAGCGGGGACGTAAGCCTCGGTCGTGTCTGCGGCCGGGGTCTTCGTCTCGCGAATGATGTAGGCACCGACAGGGAGAGTCTGGCTGGTCTCACCCTTAGCATCGGTGTCCTTGAAGGCCTTAACCTCGCCGGTTCCGAGCGCCTTGGCGCCAGCAATATCGCGATCGTTCGCAAGCTTGGCAACCTTGTTGAACTCATCCTGCTTCGTAATATCCGCGTTAATTCGCTCCGCAGTGAAGCCAACGCCCGCAAGGCCCGCACCAGAAGCGCCAGTGTCAGCCTCGCCGTTTGCCGGGCGCAGCTCGGTCGGGTTCACGCGCTTGTGGATGGTCAGCGTCGCATTTTCTGCAGTGATGCTGCTCGCGTCCGGGACGCCAGGAGCGGTTGAGACGGCGGTAGTGTTCATCTCCTGCGCAAACACGTCGGTAGCAATACCGGCGGAGCCGGCGAAGGTCAGGCCCGCAGCAACAGCGATGGCTGCGGTCTTTGCAATGGCTTTGGCCATGGTGAAAGTCCTTTCGGAAAATCAGAAATCGCTGGGCCCAATGTGGTCAGCGGTGGGAAAGGTGCGCCGAGAACGGCACTCCCGGCTTGAACATGGGGCCCAGCTTGGGCACCACCTAGGAATCTAAACCCAAACTGCATGAGTGTCTAGATAAATACATGTTTGTTTCAATTAACTAGGGCTCAACTGGAAAAACTTTGAATACTCAGACATTTAGGCAGCTCGTTCGCACTTCTTCACCAGAGAGTTAAGGCCCCTAACCTGGGAAGTTGGACGTTTGACTCAATCGCCGAAGGGTTGGTGGAGTGTGGCCAGACACACTCAACCCCTGGAAATTTTCTTCGCCACAGCACCTCCCTCGGGTGTGGACGAACGGGGGTAGAAAGCCAGGGTTAAGCGACAAAATGTGTGCTTTTTGAGCTATAGATTCCCGGTCTTACCTCCGGCTACGGCGGGAAAGTGCTCGTCGAATCGGGATTCCTGGCTTGCAACATGAAGGTCCACCACTCCAGCCATGAGATGTGCTACTGGCACTGGCTGTTAAACCAGCCTGCATGCCAACTCAACACAGAAAGAG
>NZ_VNKN01000021.1:0-33877 GCF_007786415.1 Corynebacterium sp. NML180780
CAAACTCAAGCAACCAAGTCCGCAACACTGTGAAATTATCTCGTTCCCTCCGAGCGACTCACTCGCTCTCGGCAACGAGGAAATACTTAACCACGAACAACACAAACACGCAAACCCCCAGCACACACACGGTTTTTAGCAACCCAATGCTTGCGTTAACGCGAAACTTCTAGCGGTTGATTCTTCAGCGGTGATCCCTCACGTGGGGCGCGCAGGAATATCTCGAATTGAAAACTTTAGGTGAACTGGCAAAAAGAAACGCCCGCTGGCCATTGCTGACCAGCGGGCGTTCGCACTTCGGTGGAGCCGCCGGGAATTGAACCCGGGTCCTTCATCACCGCGCCAGGGCTTCTCCGTGCGCAGTCCGCGCGCTACCTCTGCTCGGCCCTCCGGATCAGGCGGACATGTCCGGATGATGAGCCCAGTAAGTGTGAAGTGTCCCTCCCAGAGGCCCACTCACAAGCCCGGGAGGCAAGTCCCCTAAGTCGATGCCAGGTACCGGGTCGGGGACGTCCCCGGCCTGACAGACTCGCGGTCGCTAGCTCTTAGGCAGCGAGGGCGAAGTCACGCTGAGAGTTCTTCTCTGCGTTTATTGGTTGCTGCGACGCTTACGGTGGTCTCCAGCCTGCACCGGCACGCTTCCCCTGGCTAAGTCGATGAAGTCGAAACCTGAATCGACCCCTTGTCAACTACGGGAACCGTAGGAGAAGTAACCCTACCTCTCCCCCACTACAACCGCAAGCCCCTGCCGTTATTCCATCCCGGTTGGGGTGATCCGCAGGAAGTCCACCACAGCGTCCGGGCCCGCATCGACTGCCAGGCGCGCCGCCTTAGCCACAGAGGCAGCGTCCATCTTCGGCGCGTCGCCGTGGGTCGGGGCTGCGATCATGTCCGTGTTCGTTCGCCCGGGGTGCAAGGAGGTGACGCGGATGGCGCCGGCTTCTTCCAGTCGCAGCGCGTCGGTGAAGCCGCGGAGCGCGAACTTTGACGCGCAGTACGCGGAGTTTTCGGGAACACCGAAGAAGCCGGCGCCTGAATTGATGGTGAGGAGGAGTCCACGTGAGCGTCGTAAAGCGGGCAGCAACTCCCTGGTGAGGGTGATGGGCGCGTGGACATTGACCTCCATCGACTCCCTCCACTGCGCCTCGGTGAGCTCGGCGAAAGGGGCCTTGTGCAGCACGCCGGCCGCGTGGACGAGCACGTCGACCTGCTCGATGGCGCGGGCGGCGCGAATGAGCGCCTCGGTATCGGTGAGGTCCACCTCGAAGGGCTCCGCGCTCGGGAGTGCGCGGACAACCTCGGAGGCATCGCGCGACGCGCCCGCGATAATGTGATGGTCCTTGCCCAGCTCCTCGGCGATCGCGCGACCAATGCCACGCGATGCACCGGTAATCAATGCAGTCTTCATGCGCCCCACCGTAGCGCGCGCCCCCTAGGCCTTGATTCCCTTGAACTTCCGGCCCAGGTCGCGGGCGATCTCGCGATCCTCGGTGCGACGCTTAATCGCGCGACGCTTATCGTAGTCCTGCTTGCCCTGTCCCAGGCCGAGCTCCAGCTTCGCGCGGCCGTCCTTGAGGTACAGGGACAGCGGGATGAGGGTGCGGTTGCCGTCGCGAATCTTGCCCTCCAGCGAGTCGATCTCGCGGCGGTGCAGCAGCAGCTTGCGGGTGCGGCGCGGCGGGTGGTTGGTCCAGTGGCCGCGCGAGTACTCGGGGATGTGCATATTGCGCAGCCAGACCTCGCCGTTATCAATGGTGGCGAAGGCCTCGACCAGCGAGACCTTGCCCTCGCGCAAGGCCTTGATTTCCGTGCCGTAGAGCACGATGCCAGTCTCCCAGGTGTCCAAGATGGTGTAGTCATGCCGAGCTTTCCGGTTGGTCGCGAGGACACCGGTGTTGCTCAGCTTCTTCTTTTTACTCTTCTTGGCCATAGGAGCAACAAGTGTACTACTTACGCACGTAAGAACGAAGTGCCACCTGCGCCGCCACCGCGCCGACGACCATGGCGCCGAGCCCCACGAGCGGCATGACGGTCCACACGGCGGAGTCCGGCACGCGCGCGATCAGCGACGACGAGTACAGGTCGCCCAGCATCGGATCGACGATCGAGCGCTTTGCCACCCACGTGAGAATCGTTGCCAGCACCGCGCCCACGAACACGGAGATCAGCGCCTCCAGCACGAACGGCGCCTGCGTGAACCAGCGGGACGCGCCGACCATGCGCATGATGCCGATCTGGTCGCGGCGATTGAACGCGGCGAGCTGCACCATATTCACAATGAGGAAGATCGCCGCCAGCGCCTGCGCCGCGGCAACGGTGAAGGTCACGTTACGGAACGTATCCATCGTGCCGGCCGCCTCGCGCACCGTGTCCGCCTGGTCCGTCACGACGGTCACCTGCGGCATCGACGAGATCTTCTCAATCGGTGAGGTATCCGCCGGATCCGCCAGGCGCACGTGCAGCGCCGCCGGCAGCGCGTCCGGGGTCGTCTCGCGCACCAGGTCCGGCTCGGACTCCTCAAACAGCTCCTTGAACCGCTCGTACGACTGCTCGCGGGAGCGGAACGTCACTTGCTCTACCCCGCTGTCCCCCTGCAGCGCGTCGCGCACCTCCTTGCAGGCGTCGGACGAGCAGTCCTTGTCGGTCGCGGAGATGTCCTCGTCCAGCTCCACCATGACCTCGACGCGGTCCAGGTACAGGTCCTTCGTCTCGCTCGTCGCCTGCGAAATCAAGATGCCCGCTCCGACGAGCACCAGCGACAAGGCGGTCGTGATGATCAGGGCAATGGTCATGGTGACGTTGCGCCCTAGCCCGCGAAATCCCTCGCGGAAAATGAAATTCCAGTTCACAGCTATCCCCTCACGTTTCCGTACACGCCGTGCTCGTCGTCGCGCACGAGTCGGCCCAAATCGAGTTCCATCACGCGCTTGCGCATGTCGTTCACCGCGCGGGCGTTGTGCGTGGACATCACCACGGTGGTCCCCATCCGGTTGATGCGCGAGAGCAGCGCCAGGATCCCATCTGCGGTCGCAGGGTCGAGGTTGCCCGTGGGCTCGTCGGCAAGCATGAGCGCAGGCTTATCGACGAAAGCGCGCGCGATCGCCACACGCTGCTGCTCACCGCCCGACAGCTCGTGCGGCATGCGGTTCGCCTTGGCGTCCAAACCGACCAGCTCGAGCGCCTCCGGCACCAGCTTCTTGATGCGCTCCTTCGATTTGCCAATCACCTCCAGCGCGAACGCGACGTTGTCGTACACGCTGAGCTTGGGCAGCAGGCGGAAGTCCTGGAAGACGTAGCCGATGGACTGGCGCAGCTTGTTCACCTCTTTGCCGCGCAGCTCGTTGACGTGGAAGTCGTTGAAGTAGATGTCTCCGGAAGAGACGTTCTCCTCCCGGATCATCAGCTGCAGGAAGGTGGATTTACCGGAGCCGGACGGGCCAATGAGGAAGACGAAGTCCCCGTCTCCGATCGTGAACGACACGTCGTCCAGCGCAGGCCGGGTCGACGTGGGGTAAACCTTGGTGACGTTGGAGAATTTGATCACCGGACCGACTTTACCTGTTACTGGTGTGACAGGTGAAGCCCCAGACCGCGCTTGTGCTGCGCAATCTGGGGCTTCACCCTCGCCCCGCACGCCGCCTGCGAGCGACAACGCGCGAGTCTGTGAACTTGTTAGTCGTTCACGTAGAGGTACTGCTTGTTCACGAACTCATCGAGCGCGAACACGGACAGCTCGCGGCCGAAGCCGGAGCGCTTCACGCCACCGAACGGCAGCACGGCGGAGAAGTACTGCCCGAGGTTGACGTGGATCATGCCAGTGTCGATCTGGTCCGCGACCTTGATCGCACGGTCGGTGTCCTCGGAGAACACTGCGCCACCCAGGCCCTGGCGGGAGTTGTTGGCCAGCGCCACCGCTTCCTCCTCGGACGAGACCTTGTAGATCTCAGCGACCGGGCCGAAGAACTCCTCGTAGTACTCGTCAGAGCCGACCGGGAGGTCGGTGAGCACTGCCGGGGAGTAGTACGCGGTGGTGTCGTCCAGCTCGCCGCCGGTGCGCAGCGTCGCACCCGCCTTGACGGCGCGCTTGACCTGGTCGTCCAGCAGCTCCGCGGCGTTGCGGGAGGACATCGGGTAGTACTCGTTCTCGCCCGGGTTGGACGGGTCACCCTTCTTGTAGGACTCCGCAATCTTCACCATCTCGTCGACGAACTCGTCGTAGATGTCCTCCATGACGATGATGCGCTTGTTGGAGGTACACACCTGGCCCGCGTTCTGCACGCGCTTCGCCCACGCATCCTGCGCGGCAGTCTTGATGTCGGCGGAGTCCAGGATGACGTACGGGTCGGTACCGCCAAGCTCCAGGACGACCTTCTTCAGGTTCTTGCCCGCGGTCTCCGCGACCTTCGCGCCGGCACGCTCGGAACCAGTCAGGGAAACACCCTGGACGCGCGGGTCCGCGATGATGGTCTCGATCTGGTCGTGGGAGGCGTACACGTTGGTAAACACGCCGTCCGGCAGGCCCGCCTCCTTGAGGATCGCCTCAAACGCCGCGGCGGACTTCGGGGTGATCTCTGCGTGCTTGAGCAGGATGCAGTTACCGTTCATCAGGTTCGGGCCGGCGAAGCGAGCCACCTGGTAGATCGGGAAGTTCCACGGCATGATGCCGAGCAGGGTGCCCAGCGGGAGGCGGCGGACTACTGCCTTGCCGCCCGGGACGTCGACTTTTTGGTCAGCGCAGTGCTCGGCCGCGTGGTCGGCGTAGAACTGCAGGATGTCGCCGGAGAAGTCGGCCTCCCACTCGCCTTCCGGCACCGACTTGCCCATCTCCTCAGCCATGATCTTGGCCAGCTCGTTCTTCCGCTCCTTGAGCAGCTGCGCAGCCTTGCCGACGATCGCCGCACGCTCCTCGTACGACGTGTGACGCCAGGACTGGAACGCCTCGTCGGACTTGGCCAGGATCTCCTGCACCTGCTCGTCCGTGGGGTGATCGAACGTCTCGACGACCTCGTTGGTCATCGGGTTCTGTACGCGGTACGGGTTAGACATCGTGTCCTATTTTCCTCTCGTAGATTACTTTCTCGTGCTGTTTGTGAACTCTACCACTACGCGCCGGGCCTGTAAGCCCCGTCGCTCATCTTTACGCCTTCGTCCTGGGACATGTAGGAGGTGTCCTGCGTGAGGGCGTCGAGAAGCGCCTGGTGGTTCTGCGCAACTTCCTTCTCCAGCGCTTCTGGGTTCGCACGCAGCAGGTCGAATCGTTGCTGCACCAGCGGCAGGTCGAGCTCGACGAACGGGCGGGAAACGAGCTGCGGGACGTTGAACTGGTCCGCAATCTCGTCGCCGTGCATGAGACGGGTCGCGGTGTACATCCAGTCATCGATGGACTCGTCCGGGAACGGCAGCATGGCCTTGACGTTGGTGCGGAAGCCGTTAAAGAGCGCGTCGATGAGGGCGCGGGACGCATCGTTCGGCTCGCCGTCGACGGCGTGGATCGCGTCGATCGTCTCCTGGGAGGCGTCGATGTCCGTCTCATTGTCCAGCAGGTCGGTCGGAATGCCGAGCATGATGCCCACGACTTTCCACAGGTAGAACAGGTCCTGCTCCTCCTCCACCGTCAGCCTGTAACCCAGGTTCCGCAGGTACGTGAACGCGATGTAGGTGAAGTCGAACCAGGTGCGGAGCATGTCGAACTCGCTGATCGGGCGGCCCCACTCCGCGTAGTCCAGCCCCAGCTGGCCCTGCACCCGGCGGACGTGGGCGTGCATGGCGCGCACCATGCCGGTGTGGACGAAGCTGACGTTGCCCGGCTTCAGCCCGTCCTTCAGGTAGACGGAGTAGATCCAGTTGGTGGTGTACGCCAGGCGGTGCACGGCGCCCTCCGTGAGCTCGCCGGTGTTCACCAGGACGTTTGCAATCGACGGGGTGATGTAGGTGTGGATCAGCGCGCCCGGCCCGAGCGACAGGTTCTGCGCAAGCACCGGGATCGCCAGCGCCGCCTGCTGTCCGCGCTCGAGGCGCTCCCAGTCGACGCCGTCGAGGGCCGCGTTCATGTCGTCGATAAGCGCCTTGACCTCGGGCAGCGTAGCATCGGTCGCCTCGCCGCGCGCGAGTGCTTCGCGCAGGTTCGGCATGATCTCCTTGCTCTTGTGGCCGCTGGTAAACAGCGCATCCGCAATGGGATCGCTCGCCCAAAACGCCTGTTCAAAGCGCTGCGCGCGGGCTTCGCCGAACTTTGCGACGAATGCGTCACGGTCGCCACGCGCCGACGGCCACTCGGAGCGGTCGTAGTGGTCCTGCGCGAGCGGGTTCTCAGTAAAAGTCTGGGTCATGGTGGGTCTCCTTGTAGTTGGGTGTGGCAGCGCGGGGTTAGCGCAGGCCTTCCTTGGATGTGTCGTGCAGCTTGTACTCGGCCTTGACGTCCGGGGCCTTCTCGGCCACGTAGTCCTCGATCTGCTGGAAAACGTCAGACCACGGCGGCTTGCCCTCTCCGGCCTTCTTGGCCTTCTTGGCCTGCGCACCCGGCAGCTTGTCCAGCAGGCGGTAGATGACCGCCTCGGACTTCGCCTTGAGCAGGAATGCGATCTTCCAGTGCAGGTACGGGGTCCCTTCGAAGCGCGACCCCTTGACCATGAACTTCGTGTCCTCGTCGCCGATGATCAGCGACAGCGCGCCGAGCACCTGCCCCGGCATCTTCGAATCAAGGTCTTCGAGAATGCCCATGAGCGCGGTGGCAACGCGCACGTGGTAATCGGAGGAGTAGCCGCCGTTGGCGTAGATGAAGTCGGTCATCTTGCGCATCTCGTCGCCCGTCTTCGGGATCAGGCGCTCCTCGGCGCCCATGAGATGTAGGACCCACGCCCAGTACATGGCGACGTCGTCCCACTCCTCGCCCGTGTGTGGGCGCCCGAAGAACTCGTCCACGCCGATCGGCATGAGGGCGAACCAGCCTTCGCCGGAGACGAGGAACGATGAGCCGATCGGGCGACCGAATTCGTTGTAGTGCTCAGGACCCCACAGCTTTTCCAGGCCTCGGTTTGCCTGCGCGTGCAGCAGGCGCACGCGCACCGCTGCTTTGAGGCCGTCGCTGTAGCGGTCGAACACGCCCTTCTTGCCCAGGTCAACGAAGAACTTCACCGTCTCGATGATGCGAGTAAAGGACTCGATCTCAAACATCGCTGTCTCACCCGTCGCTGCGGAGGTACGGTCCTCCATCGTGGTGGCCCAGTAGGCGAATCCGATAGAGAGCAGCTCTGCCGACGGCGTCACGTTGTAGTAGGCGATGCGGCCACGCTCCGCGGCCTCAAGGTCGATCCACTCCGGGATGTTGTCTACCTCGGCGAAGAACTCCACGAGCTCCGGCGACGGGTCGGCCACCGTGTCGATTCCGCTGTTGAGCGCCTGCTCGAAGTCCGCGCGGGACTTCTCGGCGCCATCGCGCTTGAACGCCTCGGCCAACTTCGAGCCGGTCTCGTCGGTCTGCCACATGTGGTCATCCAGCAGCTTGGTCTGGAAGCTGTCGTAGCCCTCCCAGGCGTCGGCCACCGTGTGCCACCGGTCAAAGAGGTTGTGGCGCAGCTTCGACCAGCCAGGGCGCTTCACGCGACGCTTCGGCGCCGGTCGCAGCGGCATCCCGTCGCGGTAGAAGTAGCGGAAGTCCTCGTAAGGATTGTCCGACATGGGGAGAATCTCCGGGCGCACCGGATTTTGATACTGATGCTCCTCGCGGACATCTGTGCTGGCAGTCATCGTCATCCCGTTTCTCTGCACTTTTGCGCCGCCCCTCACGGGCGGCTGGGTTGGTTCGCTTGCCGCAAATAGAGTGATAGTAACCGCCTTCCACCCGCGCATGTTACCTATCCGATAGTCATGCAGTGGTGTATTGCCGGTCACTTTTTGCGTGGTTTTATACTATCCATTACAGAACGGGCCCGGCAACCAATTTGGCGCCCTTTTTGGATTACACATTTTCTATTCGCTTTTCGACGGAGTCCACCATGGGAAACGACACTGGCATCGGCAGATTTACAGCGTTTTTTGGAGGAAAAAAGAAGAAAGCAGACCCAAACGCAGCCGACCGAGAAGCCGCACTGGAATCCCGGCGCGCCACGAAGACGGAACGACGCGTTAGCGGAGACATCATCGAACTCACCGTCACCGGTGTCGAGCGGGCACACGGCATCGCGCTCATCACGTTCACAACCACCGACGGCGCCCCGCTTCCTGGGTACGAGCCCGGCTGCCACGCAGACTTTCTCCTGCGCACCCCAGACGGCGAGGAACTCGTGCGTCAATTCTCCCTCTTCCCCACCCACCACCTGGGCGACAAGGAGGGGGCCTACGGCGTTGAGGTCAAGCGCGAAGCCGGTTCCAAGGGCGGCTCTGCGGCAATCCACCGCATCGAGGTCGGCGACACCCTCCGCATCCGCCCGCCCCGCAACAATTTCCCCCTGGCCAAAGACGCGAAGCGGTCTGTGCTCGTCGGTGCCGGGGTGGGCATCGCCCCAATCTTCTCGCTGGCGCGAGAGCTCCAAATGCAAGATGCCGACTACTCGGTGCTGTATTTCGCTTCAAGCGAGGAGCGCGCGCTGATGCGCCACCTCATTGACACCTATCTGCACGGCCGGACCAAGAGCATCTTCGCTTCGGGCGAACGCGACAAACAGGCCGGCTACATCAGAGAAGCGCTCGCGACTTCAGCGGTCCCGGCGAAGGACACACACTTGTATGTCTGTGGGCCACACGGCTTCATGGACGGTGTCATCGAAACGGCGTCGGCCACGCTCCCCCGGGACAACATCCACTTCGAGACCTACCGCCCCACCAAGGAAGCTCTCGCCGGGAACCATGACGCCGACGGCGCTTTCGACGTCATTTTCAACGGCGAGACGTACCACATCCCCGAGGGTGAATCCGTCCTCGACGTCTTCGAGGACGAGGACGTGCCCATCCTGTCCCAGTGCGCGGAGGGCACGTGCGGCACCTGCGTAATGCGCGTTATCGACGGCACCCCCGACCACCGCGACAGCATCTTCACCGAAGAGCGCCACGAGAAGGGCGCATTCACCACCTGCGTGTCACGCTCGCTCTCCCCCACGCTCACGCTCGAGCGCTGGCGACAGACCCCATAAACAAACCTGAGAAAACTGCGCAATGCGCAGTTTTCTCAGGTTCTAGGCGGCGAGCCGTTCTTCAGCTACAGGAACTGCTGGAGCTCCTTGCCGTCCTTGCAGGCTTGGATTGCCTCTGCATTGTTGGCCCCGGCAATTATCTCTGCTTCCGAGGAGCCAAAGGCCTGACCCAGATCAGCAGATGTACGAATAACACCCACGTTTTCCTCGGTCAAGATCTCGAGATCCTTTACCCATTTGACGTTGGAGCGGTCCCAACGCCCGCTTTTGACCTTCACGTCCCCGCTCAAAGGGATACGACACACAGAGCCAGACCGTTCCATCGTGTTCGATGAAGCGTCTGCGGGCGGCGCCGGGGACATTGTGGCGGCGAGCGCCGCAGCAACAAGATTCTTCGCAGAAGAATCCCTCTCGCGTGACAGTGAGTTACCCGAGATACAAATAAACACTGCATGTGAGCTTGACGGACGGGATGCCGCCAGTGCGTTCGGGGGGAATCGTTAGAGCAGTCGAACCATTGCTACGCCGACGAGCACGACCGCCAGGCCGGTGAGCCGGAATGGCGACGGAAACCCCTTTGTGCCTCCACCGATGCCGAGCGACTCGAGCACCTGACCACAGATGATCATGCCAACCAGCGAGCCGATGACGGTAGTGCCGGCACCCAAGAGGGGCGACAAGCTCGCCCCGCCAAAAACGAAGAGGGCGCCGAGCACTCCCCCAAGCCACATCCACCACGGCCCCGGGGCGACGCCTGAAGCCACGGCGCGACGAGGGGCTGGAATCAGGAGGACCATGGCGAAGAGCAGGATGAGGCCGACGGCGAGCGAAATCTGCCCGGCCTGGATCGGACTGTGCAGCACTTTGCCCAGGTAGCCGTTCACTGCAGTCTGGGTCGCAGAGCCCATCCCCATCAGTACGCCGAAGCCACGCAACAACCACGCACGTGCGCCACTTGCGGTGCCATGCAGTCGGGCACCTCGCCCAACCTCCAGAACCATCGCGATACCGAGCAGCACGATCAGCGCGCCGAGAAGCCTGAGTGGTCCGACGGGGGTTTGGGGGTAGCGGAAGAGCCCGGTGGCGTCGATAAGCAGCCCCATGAGCACTTGCCCCAGGATGGGAAGGATGGTGGTTTGGACGGCGCCGAGCTCCGGAAAGAGCACGATGTTGCCGGCGATGAACATCACGCCCATAAAGCCACCGAGCCACACCCACCACGGCTCAGACGCGGCGAGTGCCAGGTCCGGGACCAGGGTGCGTGTGGCAAAAAGCGCGATGACGCAGGACGCGGCAACTGCAAGGATGAACGAAAGGAATGTTGCGCCGATCGGCGATCCCACGCTTTGCCGAAGCCGGGTATTAATCGCGGTTTGCACGGGGACGATCGCCCCGACCATCATGGCCACGACGACCAACATTCTGTGCCCTCCTTACAGGCGCTGCGAGGTGTTACTCCTCAGTGGGGATCTCGTTGACTGACTCGAGGACCTTCGCCACGTAGCCGGTGTTGATGTCACCGCTGCGGAACTGCTCGCTATTGAGCAGGTAGGCCTGGAACGGGCCGGTGGTGACAACGCCGTCGACGGTCAGCTCGTCGAGGGCGCGCAGAGTGCGCTCGATCGCGGCGTCACGGTCCTCCGCCCAGCAGATGAGCTTGCCCACCATCGAGTCGTAGAACGGCGGGATGGTGTACCCGGACTCGATGTGCGTGTCCATGCGCACCCCGAACCCGCCCGGCGCACGGTAGTTCTCGATCTTGCCCGGGCGCGGCGCGAAGTTCTCATTCGGGTCCTCCGCGTTGATGCGGCACTCGATGGCGTGGCCGCGGATCTGCACATCGTCCTGGGTCAGGCGCAGCTTCTGCCCGGAGGCGATGCGCAGCTGCTCCTGGATGAGGTCGACGCCGGTGATCATCTCGGTGACCGGGTGCTCCACCTGGATGCGGGTGTTCATCTCGATGAAATAGTACTTGCGCTCGATGTTGTCGAACACGAACTCCACCGTTCCGGCGTTCTTGTAGCCGACCTCCTTGCAGAGGTTGATCGCCGCTTCCTGGAGGCCGGCGCGGAGCTCGTCGTCGATTGCGGGCGACGGGGCTTCCTCGATGAGCTTCTGGTTGCGGCGCTGCGAGGTGCAGTCGCGCTCACCGAGCGCAATCGCGTTCTCGCCGTCCGCAAGCACCTGAATCTCGATGTGGCGGATGTCTGTGAGGAAGCGCTCGATGTAGACCGACGAGTCGTTGAACGCGGACTGGGCCTCGTTCATGATCTCGTTGAGGTCTTTCTCCAGCGTGTCCTCGGACTCCACCACGCGCATGCCTCGGCCACCGCCGCCGGCCGCCGCCTTGATCAGCAGCGGGAAGCCGGTCTGCTTGGCCACCTCGAGCGCTTCGTCGAACTCGGTCACGACGCCGTCGGAGCCGGGCACCGTCGGCACGCCCGCGCTCTGCGCGATACGCTTCGCCTCAATCTTGTCGCCCATCCGGCGGATGTGCTCGGACGACGGGCCGACAAAGCCGATCTCCTCGTCCTCGACCATCTTGACAAAGTCGGCCTTCTCGGAGAGGAAGCCGTAGCCGGGGTGGATCGCGTCGACTTTGTACGCCATTGCGGCGGAGACGACGAGCTCCGGGCTGTTGTAGCTCTTGGCGGCGTTCGCCGGGCCGATGCACACGGCTTTGTCGGCTTCCTTCACCGGAAGCGAATCGCGGTCGCCTTCGGAATATGCCAAGACGCTCTTGATACCGAGCTCCTTGCAGGCACGGATGATGCGAAGTGCGATCTCACCGCGGTTGGCAATGAGTACGCTCCCCAACAACTCAGACATTGGGACTCCTCACCTTTCTAGGGGTTGTGGGTGTGCTTACTTGGGCTCGATGATCATGATGGTCTGGCCGTGCTCGACAGCCTCCTCGTTCTCTACAAGGATCTGCTTGACGGTACCGGCGACCTTCGCCTCGATGTTGTTCATCAGCTTCATCACCTCGACGATGCACAGCACCTGGCCGACCTCAACCTCGTCGCCAACCTTCACAAATGGGTCAGCGCCAGGCTTCGGAGCCGCGTAGTAGGTGCCCACCATCGGCGCGGTGATCTCGACGCCGTCGGCCGGGGCCTCGGACGCAGCCGGTGCCGGAGCGGGTTCCGGAGCCTTCGGTGCGGGCGTTTCCTCCACGGCCGGTGCAGCTGGTGCCGGAGCGGGTGCAGCCGGTACAGCCTCGGGCGCTGCCGGGGCCGGAGCAGGGGCAGCCTTGAGGTGGCTCAGCCCGCCGGGGGTCTTGGAAAGGGCGAGCTCGATGTCTCCGTACTTGATGCTCAGCTCTTCGATGTCGCCGGACTGGTTGACCCAATCCAGGAGGGACTTCAGCTCGTTGAAGTTGGTGGTCTCAGACATGGTTACTTGTCTCCTTTTTTGGTGAGGTTGATTTCGAGGTCGTCGGTCTTGAGGTGGAACTCGCCTGAATTAGTGGTGTCGTAGATCTTTTGGACCAGCTTGGTCAGCTCGCCGCCAGGCACGCCTTCGCCCTGGCCGGCGCGCCCCTCGGCGACGAAGCGCTTCATCTCGTCCACGTTGTTGCCCGGGATGTTCGCGCGCAGCAGGATCGTGTCGATGTCGTCGTCCGGGTACTGCTCCTTGAGCGCGGGAAGTGCCGGCTCCAGCTTTGGACGGCCTTCCTTGATCTCGGCCGAGCCGTTCGCCTTAATCTTCTCCAGCGCATCCGGGTCGATCGGCGCGAGCGGCTCGCCGTAGTGGCCGAGTGCGTACTTCTTGATCTCGTTAGGCACCACGGAGTAGCGCTCGCCGGAGATCACGTTCATCACGGCCTGGGTTCCCACGAACTGCGCAAACGGAGTAATCATGATCGGGAACGCGAGCTCCTCGCGCACGCGCGCGGTCTCGTAGAGCAGGTCCTCGAAGCGGTCGGACAGCCCGGCGGTCTCCAGCTGGGATTCAAAATTGGTGAGCATGCCGCCCGGCAGCTGGTGCATGTAGTGGACGCCGTCGAAGGCACGGGGCTTGCCGACGGGCTTGTCCTCCCTGTCGGCGATCTCCTGGATCTTCTTGCTCACGTTGTCCACGCGCTCGTCGTCAATGTTGATTGTGTAGCCGAGCGCGCGCAGGTCGCGGGCGAGCGCCTGGGTCGCGGGCTGGCCCTGGCCGTTGGCCAACGGCGCGGTCGAGGTGTGGATGGAGTCCACTCCGAGCTCAGCGGCGTAGATGTAGGTCAGTGGCGACAGACCGGTAAGCGAGTGGGTGTGGACCTCCAGCGGTAGGTCGTTCCCAATCGCGCCGCGGATCGCCGGGATCAGCGTCTTCATCCGGTCCGGGGTGAGCAGGCCACCGGCATCCTTGAGCATGATGCGGTCGACGTCGGTGCGCTCCACCAACTCCTGGGCCTTGTCAATGTAGAGCTGGTCGGTGTGCACGGGGCTGAGGCAGTAGGACAGACACCCGTAAGTCTCCGCGCCGAGCTCCTTAGCCAGGATCAGCGTGTCGGCGATGTTGTCGATGTCATTGAGGCCATCGAACGCGCCGATGACGCGGAAACCGTTGGCGTACAGGCGCTCGACCCACGCGTGGATGACGTCGTCGGGCAAGAAGTCAAACGACGCGAGGTTGCGGGAACGCACCATGGCGCGGAACTTGGTACCCGGCGCCGCGTTCTCGTGGACCAGGCGAACACGCTCCCAGGGGTCCTCCCTGAGGTAGCGCACGGGCACGTCGAACTGGATCGGCGCGACGAGGTCCACGTGCTCGAAGCCCGCGTTGGTGATGTCGTCGAGCATCTCCAGCATGTGCTCGGTGCGCATGCGCGTCGCCCAGATGGACTGGTGGGCGTCGCGAAGCGTGGTGTCGATGATCTTGATCTCGCGCTCGCTGTTCGCAGGGCGACCCCCCGCGGCGAGAATCTCGGCGAGACTTTCTGTGCTGAGTTCCTCTGGTTTGAGAGCAACCATATTTTCCTCCTTAAAAACACCAGAATCGGGACTGCCTTTGAACTTTGGCCCGCTCAAGACGTGTGTTTCCGGTGCGCTCATTGTAAGCACTTCAAAGTGTGATGTGCGACGAGTTTTTCGGAATATCGCATATATCCCACTATTTCCCGTAGTGAAGCCCTAAGTCACTTCCCCCGAAAGTGGTGCGTAATATGCACGCGGGTTCGCTATGCGCACATTTGCACGCCAACGGCGACACCCCAACCGAGCCCACTACCTGGACAAACGCTTTCATTGTGAATCGAAGCACAAATTCCTTTTGGTGAGACCCAGGTTTCCCGCCCCTAAAGAGTGACCTGGATTATAGTTTCTGCTCACACCCATCCACCCCACAGACTAGGGAGGCCTCGTGTCAACCACCCAGACCCAGCCCGTGGCACCGGAGCACCATCCGGACCACGAGTACCCCGCAGACCGAAAGTCGCTCGGCGCCAGCCTCATCGGCCAAGTCCTCGAGTGGTTCGAGTGGAGCTCCTACGCCGTCTTCGCCCCGTTCATCGCGGCGGCGATGTTCCACAAAGCGGACCAGACCTCCGCCCTGCTGGCCACCTTCGGCGTTTTTGCCGTCGGCTTCCTCGTCCGCCCGCTCGGTGGCATCGTCTTCGGGCACATCGCGGACCAGAAGGGCCGGAAGGCGGTCCTCATGATCACCATCATCATGATGGCGGTCGCATCTGTGCTCATCGGCTTCCTCCCGTCCTACGACACCATCGGTATCTGGGCGTCGGTCGGCCTGCTCCTCATTCGCGTCGCCCAGGGCTTCGCCCACGGCGGCGAGTCCGCGGCCGCCAACAGCTACATCCCCGAGATCGCCCCGCCGTCCAAGCGCGGCAAGTGGGGGTCGCTGGTCTACGTCTCCATCTTCGGTGGCTCCGTGATCGCTTACGTCATCGGCGGCTGCATCTCACTCGTGCTCAGCGACGAGCAGATCGGCGCCTGGGGCTGGCGCATCCCCTTCTGGATCAGCGCCCTGGCTGCCGTCTTTGCTCTGTACATGCGCCGCCACATGAAGGAGTCCGACCACTTCACCGAGCTCGATGAGGCAGTGGCCAACGAGGACGACGACCGGCGCGCGCACGAGGCCGTGGAGCAGCGCGTCAACCACCGCCCCGTTGTGGTCAACGTCCTCCTGGTCATCGGCATGGTCTCCGGCGTGACCGCCGCCCACTACACCTGGACCTCGTACGTCTCCACCTACGCCATCTCACAGCAGGGCATGTCCACGCAGGGTGCCTACTGGGTCACCGTGGTGGCGCAGGCGATCGGCCTGATCGCCCTGCCGATGTGGGGCGCACTGTCCGACAAGATCGGCCGCAAACCCGTCATGTACACCTTCGCCATCCTGGTGGCCCTCCTGCAGCTGCCGCTCATGGGCCTTATCGACGCCCGCCCGTGGACCCTCCTCGTCGCGTCCACCCTCGCGATCATTGCCGTGGCCGCCGGCGGCGCGCTGCTCGCCCCGGTCATGTCGGAGGTCTTCCCCACCGACCAGCGCACGCGCAGCATCGGTCTCGCCTACTCCATCTCGGTGGCCGTGTTCGGCGGCACCGCGCCCTACATCTTCCAGTGGTTCGTGGCCCACAACCTGTCGTGGGCGTCCGGCACCTACGTGATCGCGATGTGCATCCTGACGCTGATCAGCATGTACATCTTGCCGGAGACGAAAGGCATCGACCTCCGCCACGCGTAGGAGCTACTCCTCGCCCTGCTCCTGTGCCTTGCGCCACCGGATGCCGGCCTCGAGGAAGCCATCGAGGTCCCCATCCAGCACCTTCTGCGGGTCGCCGACCTCGTAGTTGGTGCGCAGGTCTTTCACCATCTGGTACGGGTGCAACACGTAGGAGCGCATCTGGTTGCCCCACGACGCGTTGCCGCCCGCGCCCAGCGCGTCCAGCTCCGCCTTCTCTTCCTGCCGCTTCTTTTCCAGCAGCTTGGACTGCAAGACGTTGAGCGCCGAGGCCTTGTTCTGAATCTGGGACTTCTCGTTCTGGCAGGTCACCACGATCCCGGTGGGGATGTGGGTGATGCGCACCGCCGAGTCGGTGGTGTTCACGCTCTGCCCGCCGGGGCCGGAGGAACGGTACACGTCGACCCTGATGTCCGAGTCAGGGATGTCAATGTGGTCGGTCCGCTCCACCACCGGCAGGACCTCGACCTCCGCAAACGAGGTCTGGCGGCGCCCCTGATTGTCAAAGGGGCTGATGCGCACGAGACGGTGCGCCCCCTGCTCGACGGAAAGCTGACCGTACATGTAATCGCCGTGGACGGCGAAGGTGGCCGACTTGATGCCCGCCTCCTCCGCGTAAGAAATGTCGTAGACGTCCACCTTGTGGTCGTTCTTCTCGGCCCAGCGGACGTACATGCGCATGAGCATCTCCGCCCAGTCCGCAGCGTCCACGCCGCCCGCGCCCGAGCGGATGTTCACCACGGCCTCGCGCGCGTCGTACTCGCCCGAGAGCATGGTCTGCACCTCGAGCGATTCCACTCGCGCCTCCACGTCCTCCAGCTCCTCCGCGGCCATGGAGGGGTCCCCCTCTTCTTCCGCGAGTTCGACCATGACCGGGAGGTCGTCGATACGCGTGCGCAGCGACGTCACCTTGCGCAGGCGCGCCTGCACGTTGGAGAGCTCCGAAGTGACCTGCTGCGCGTGCGAGGGGTCGTCCCACAGCGAGGGGTCGGCGGCCTGCTGCTCGAGCTCGCGGATGCGCACGCCCATCTCCTCGAGGTCCATCACCTTTTCAATGGTGGTGAGCTTCGAGTCGAGGTCGGCGATGCGCGTCTGAGTCTCCGGTTGCATAAGAGCGCAGTCTAGTCGAGGAGCAATGCGGCAGCCCCGGTCCCCCGCGCCAAACCGCGATGCCGTGGATAATGGGCCGCATGACATCCACCGCACAGTTCATTGAGGCCCACCGCGAATCCGACGACGCCGCGCTCGCCGCCGCCCTGGTCAAGCACGCAGGCCAGCTCGCGCTGCGCATGCGCGAGGAGGGGCTGACCACCGACTACAAGACGTCAGTGTCCGACGTGGTCACTGAGGCCGACCGCGCCGCGGAGGCATTCGTGGCGGAGGCGCTCGCCGCGCTCCGTGCCGACGACGGCGTGGTTGGAGAAGAAGGCGCGGCCCGCGACTCCGCAACCGGCCGCACCTGGGTCATCGACCCGGTCGACGGCACCTACAACTTCTCGCAGGGCTCGGACTACTTCTGCTCTGCCATCGCGCTCACGGATGCAGCGGACACGGAACGGGTGCGCCTCGGCGCCGTGCACCGCCCCGCCACAGACACGACGTGGCTGGCCAACCAGGGCGTGCTGACGGTGAACGGGGAGCGTGCGGAGGGGTTGACGGGGGCGTCGATAAGCGAGAAAGCCCTGGCCACGTACCTGCACCCCACGTACATGCGCAAGGACGCCGTGCGCGACGTGTGGCTGCGCGCGGTGCGCGACGCGGCGACGATCCGGATGTGGGGCGCCGGCTCGATTGACCTGGCCACCGTGGCTGCGGGGCAGATCGGCGGGTGGCTGCAGCACTCCGTGGCGGATTGGGATTGGCTGCCAGGCAAGGCGCTGGTGGAGGCGGCGGGCGGCGTGGCCCGCAAGGTGGATGCGGGCGGAGTGACATGGTGTGTGGCGGGAAATGCCCAGATTGTGCAGGACATCACTACTAGACTTGTCGGGCATGAGTAATTTCGCCGACGACCTCGCCCTCGCACTCGAACTGGCCGATGCGGCCGACGCGCTCACGCTCGCGCGCTTCGAAGCCTCTGACCTGCGGGTGGAGTCCAAACCGGACATGACGCCCGTCTCCGACGCGGACCTCGCCGTCGAGGAGGCGCTCCGAGCGGAGCTTGCGGAGTCGCGGCCAGCGGACGCGGTGCTTGGCGAGGAGTTCGGCGGTGAGGTGGCGCTCGAGGGCCGCCAGTGGGTCATCGACCCGATCGACGGGACGAAGAACTTTGTCCGCGGCGTGCCCGTGTGGGCGACCCTCATTTCGCTGCTTGTGGACGGCGAACCGGTCGTCGGCGTCGTTTCCGCCCCCGCCCTGACCCGCCGCTGGTACGCGTCGGCCGGCGGCGGCGCCTGGCGCACGTTCAACGGCGGCGAGCTCACGCGACTCGAGGTCTCCGGGGTGCGCTCGCTTGCCGACGCCTCCCTCGCCATGTCCTCCCTCGCCGGTTGGCGTGATCGCGGCCTGCTGGAGAAGTTCATCGGCCTGACGGAGCAGACCTGGCGCCTGCGTGGCTACGGCGACTTCCTCAACTACTGCTTCGTCGCGGAGGGCGCGGTGGACATCGCCGCCGAACCGGAGGTGTCGCTGTGGGACCTCGCCGCCCTGTCGGTGCTGGTCACGGAGGCCGGCGGGCAGTTTACTTCTCTGTCCGGCGAGGACGGCCCGCACGGCGGCGACGCGCTGGCCAGCAACGGCGCGCTCCACGACGCAGCGCTCTCGGCGCTGCGCTAAGTTACGGCAGGCGGAACCCGTTGTTCAGGTCCGCCAGGATGGCGTCCATGCGGGCGGCGCTGGTGGGCGCGTAGATCGGCCCCTGCAGCGGGGTGGTGCACTGCACGTCGAACGGCGCGGGGAACAGGCCACCGTTGATCATGCCGACGAGGCGGTCGTCCGTGTACAGGGGCGCGCCGGAGTCGCCCTGCATCGCGCAGACCTGGTTCACGTTCTGCACGTTCCAGTCCGACCAGGTGATCCCACAGGTCTCGCCGGAGGCCACGCCCTTCTTGCACACGTTTTTGCCCGGCTTCACCGGCGCGGAGCCGAGGTGGTTGATGGTCACGCCATCGTAGGAGCGGGTGACTTCGGCGTTGGAGCCGAGCTCGATGAGCGCGTAGTCCAGGCGCTCGTTGACCTTGACGATGTTGCCAGAGTGCCCCACCTGCCAGGAGTCCGCCGAGGAGACCGGGTCTCCGACCTTGCCGCAGTGCCCCGCGGTCAGGGCGTACTTGTTGCCGTGCTCGCCGTAGCCGGCGACGGCGACGGTGCACATGACCTCGTTGTCGCCCTCGCCCACGTAGATGGGGGTGCCGGGGCCGTACAGGGAGTTGCCGCGCTGCAGGGCCTCGTTGGACTCGCGCGGGATGCGCGGTGCGTCGTGGAAGGAGCCGGGCACGCGGTGCAGGACGTAGTCCGCAAGCGGCTTGCCGGCCAGCACCTTTGAAATCGGGTCGTTGTGCCAGGTGTAGTTCGGGTCGATCGGCGCCGGCTGCGGTGCAGGCGCTTCACCAGCGTTCGCGGGCGCAGCAGGCAGCGCGGCGACGGCAAACGCGGTGATCAGGGCGGCGATACGACGACGAATCATGGGCATTCTTCCTACATAGACCACAACAGCAACTCCCGTATACATTGCCATGTTTTTGCCCCAATTTCCTCATTTACCACATCAAAGGTGGGAAGTGCCCGGGCTAGCATGTCCCCATGACGAAATCTTTTGCACTCACTGGACCGTTTGCACCATTCGAGTCCGATCTGGACGCCACCCGCGGCGAGCGCGAAGCGTTGTACAAGTGGTTCCACCAGCACCCCGAACTCGCCCTGGAAGAGCACCAGACGAGCGCCCGCATCGGCGAAGAGCTGGAAGCCGCCGGCTTCACCGTCGTGCCGGTGGGCGCCACCGGCAAGGTCGGCATCCTCACTAACGGCGACGGGCCGACCGTGTGCTTCCGCGCCGACTTCGACGCCCTGCCGCTCTCGGAGGAGACCGGCCTGGAGTACTCGGCCGACCCCGCGCTCGGCGCCGCCCACGCCTGCGGGCACGATATGCACACGGCGGCCTTGCTCGCGGCGTCGACAATGCTTGCGCAGCACACTGACGCCTGGTCGGGCACGCTCCTCGCACTGTTCCAGCCCGGCGAGGAAACCGGCGCCGGCGCGCGGGACATGGTGGAGCACGGCCTGGCGGAGAAGGTGCCGACCCCGGACGTGGTGCTGGGCCAGCACGTCGGCCCGATGATTCCCGGCTACGGGATGGGCGCGCTCGCCGGGCCGGTGTGTTCCACGTGCGTGCAGACCAAAATCACCATCCACGGCACCGGCGCGCACGGCTCGATGCCGGAGAAGGGGGTGGACCCCGTGGTCATCGCGGCGCACGTGATCACCCGCCTGCAGACCATTGTGTCGCGCGAGATCGCCCCGCAGGAAATGGGCGTGGTGACGGTGGGCGCGATCCACGCCGGCGAATCCCCGAACACGATCCCCGCCACCGCCGAGCTGTCCGTGAGCACCCGCGCGTTCACCACCGAGGTCAGCGACCGCCTGAACAGCGCCATCCGGCGCATCGTCCGCGCCGAGTGCGCGGCGGCGGGCGCGACCACGGAACCGACGTTTGAGATTGTCGGCGGCGCCCCCGAGTTCTCCAACGACGAGGCCATCGCCGAGCAGGTGATGGCCGCGTTCCGCGAGCAGTTCGGCGATGTGGTCGGCGACTTCGGCCGGCTGTGCGGTTCCGAGGACTTCCCCACCATCGCCAACGCCTTTGGCGCGCCGTACTTCTACTGGTTTGTGGGCAGCAGCGCGGACATCGACTCCGCCCCGTCCAACCACTCCCCCTACTTTGCGCCCGACCTGCAGCCCACGCTCGACCAGGCCACCCGCGCCATCCTCGTCTCGGTCTCGCCCTGGCTGATGCGGTAAGCAGCTGGTAAAAGTGAGGCCCATGCAACGACTACTCGTCCCCGACCTTGCCCGCGGCACAGCACTGCTTGGCATCGCGCTGGCCAACGGCTCGCTATTTTGGATGATCAATCAGCACTCGCAGCCGGAGTCAGGCCCCGGGTGGAGTGTCGGCGGGGTGCAAGAGGGCTCGCTTATCGACGCCGCGTTGGCCCTCTTCGCCGCCCTCTTCGTCCACTCCCGCGGCCTGCCCATGTTTGCCACGCTGCTTGGCTTCGGCTTCGGGCTTGTCGTCTCCAGCCTGTACCGGAAGCAGTACCCGGTTGGCGAGGCACGAAAGATCCTGGCCCGCCGCTACGGGGCACTTGCGCTGTTCGGCCTGGCGCACATGTTCCTGGTGTTCTTCGGCGACATCATGACCATGTACGGGTTTGTCGGCATGCTGCTTTCGGTGATGTTCACGCTCTCGACGAAGGTGCTGCGCATCATCTCGTACTCCTGCCTCGGCCTCTACATCCTTTTCACTTCATTCATTGGCGTATCAGCGGCGTTAATCCCTGAGGTGGCTAAGGAGATGGGTGGGAACAATGTGCTCAATGAAGAATTTGGGAGTTTTGGCACCTACTTCACCAACAACCTCGCCAACGCGGCAGAAATGCTGCTGTCCACCCCGTTTATCCTGCTTGAGCTTGTCCCCTTGGCCACCATCGGCTATGTGTGGGCGAAGGAAGGCGTGCTGGTCAACACCAAGCAGCACGCACGCACGCTGTGGACGTGGACGATCCTGGCCGGGGTCATCATGTTGGCCATCGGTCTGCCCTGGGGGCTGGCCGCCATTGGCGTGCTCAATCCCGAGTTGGAGTCGAGCCTGCACCTGCTCAACAGCGCAATTGGCTGCCTCACCGGACCTGGCATCCTCGCCGCGCTGACGCTGCTCACGTCGCGCCTGAACAACGCGGCACCCACCTGGACTTACCCGCTCGTCGCGCTTGGCAAGCGTTCGATGTCCGGGTACCTGGCGCAGACCTTTTTCTTTCTCGCATTGGTGTACCCGTTTAGCCTGGGACTTGGCCAGGACTGGACCATCAGCGGCAAACTCGCACTCAGCGCCTGCGTGTGGCTTGCGACCGTGCTACTCGCCACCGCACTCGAAGCTGCTGGAAAGCAGGGCCCGTTTGAATGGGCACACCGCCACGTTTCCTACGGCAAGGCAGGAAGGATTGAACCGCACCGTGATCGTGCTGAAATCGCTGGATGAGATGACCCCGCGCGAGGTCCACACGCTATACAAGCTCCGCGTGGATGTCTTCGTCGCCGAGCAGGATTGTCCGTACAACGAGATCGACGACCAGGACGCCGACCCGGACACTAGACACATTCTGGCGCTTACCGACGGCGGCGAGCTCGCCGGCTGCGCGCGCGTCTTCCCCACCGAAACCGGCTCGCGCTTTGGGCGCTTCGTGGTGCACCCAGCGCACCGCGGATCCGGCATCGGCCCGCGCATCGTGCGCACCGGAATCGAGTACACCACTCGCTGGCCAGGCGACCTCATCGTCGAGGCACAGTCTGGCCTGGTCGACTACTACTCACGTTTCGGTCTGGTCGCGGAGGGCGAGGAGTTCCTCGACACCGGCATCCCGCACCGCAGGATGCGCCTGGCGCGCTAAGCGCTCCCCTGGTTGAACTCGCGCAGGGTCAGGGACGCGTCGCTGCGCAGCGGCGCCTGATAGCTTTCCGCCACGAACCTGCTCCCATCCCGAAACACGAAGTGCAAGTCGGGGCCGTCCTCCAGGATGCGAATCCACCCCTCCGAGACCATCGCGTGGCACGACGAGCACAACGGCAGCAGATTGTGCAGGTCCGTGGCGCCTCCGTCCGCCCAGTCGTGTACGTGGTGGACCTGAATGAACCGCGTATGGTCGCATCCAGGCATCGCGCAGCGCCCGCCCCACATAGTCATCAGCGCGTTGAACTGCCCGTCCGTGGCCAGCCGCGACGCCCTCGACGTGTTGAGAATCAGACCGTCCTTGTCCACCGTGTTCACGCGCACCATGGCGTTCGCCACGGCGTGCGCCACGCTTGCCGACGCCGCCGCGCCCCCAACCGGCAAATAGGCCCCTCCGTCAACCGTGGTCACGATGTTGACGTGCGCACCCGGGGCGCGTAGCGGGTTCTTCGGGCGCGAGCGCACGACATTCACCATCCCCATGAACGCAGCGAGCATCACCTTGCCCGTGGGCATCCCGATTCCGGACGAGGTGGGCAGGTCCTCCAGCTCCTCCTCGACCGCGTCCCGGTTGACCGCATCCTGCAGGTCAACGTCGTGGTAGGCCAGTTCCCCGATCTTCAGCGCGGCCGCCACCTGCGCGCCTTCCATCGGGCTGAGGTCGGCCCACAGCCCGAAGCGTCCGTTCTTGCGCTCCGCAATCCGCACGTACGAGGACCGTGTCGGGGCATCCTCGCCGTCGTCCCTGTCCAGCAGCGCAAGCTCCGCCCCCAGCTCGTGGTAGCCGTGTTTCCGTGCCATCTCCACGAGCGTCGACTCGTCGTTCTTCTTCAGGTACGGGAGGAGCAGGCGCACCTTGGAGTAGTTCACTGCGCCTTCTTGGAATGCTTCCGCGAGCAGGTGGTACGTGGTCAGCTCACGAGCGACGCGCACATACTCGTGCGCTGTGGTCTGCGAGATCCCCAGCCGCCGCACCAGCCACCCCGCGGTCGTCCTCGCCCCGCATCGACGAGCCAGCCGCAGCGAATCAAAGATGCCAATCTGGTGCAGCAATTGCGCTTTACAGGTGGTGATCCTGCCAAACGTGTCCTCGATGCGGGAAGCGAGCTCCGCGATCGCGTCGTCGTCGCCCGGAGAATGTTCGAAATCTTGCGTCTTGTCGTCCACACTTTCGTCTGCGGTAGGTGGCTTTGGTGTGGCATCGGTGGTCGTGATCGTCATGGCGCAGGCCCCTTTCGGGAGGTGGGATGGTCGGAGTTTTGGTTGTACGCAACACGGTAGCACCCCACCCGAACACGCCACCTGCCTGCGGTTATGGCGGTATAACAACAGGGGTCATGGGCGTCGAGAAGCTGTCCCCAGCTCGGCAGACTCACAGAAACTACGCAATGCGCAGTTTCCTCAGCATATGTTCGAATGCGCGGCGGGACCCAAACTCCTGTTCCCCACTCACGACACGAAAAAGGCTGAGAAAACTACGCATTGCGCAGTTTTCTCAGCCTTCGGCGCCGATCGCGCCTACTTCGGGTCTTGCTGCTCCACCCAGTTGACCTTGGAACCAGCCTTCGGCTCGCCGTCGCCGGAGACCTGCACATCCTCGCCGAGGATGAGGGAGTCCTCGAGGCGCCAGGTCCCCTCCTCCGCGTCGTACTCAAACTCGGGCCGGTCGACGGGGTTGCCCTCGGCGTCGTAGCCCGGCGCGGGCTTGTTCTCGCCCTCCTCCAACTTCTCCGCGGTGTCGGTCTTCTCCCACTGGCGGGAGCGGTAGCGGCGGGCGGCGGCGGAGTCGTCCGTCATCGCCTTGACCAGCGACCACATCATGATGAAGTACGTAATGAAGAACGGGAAGGCGATGATGATCACCACCTCCTGGAGAGCTTGGATGCCGGAGTCGTTGATAAACAGCAGCGCGCCGGTCACCAGGCCGACGGCGATGACCCAGCCAACCCGGTAGAACACCGGGGACTTGTTCTCCTCGCCGGTGGCGAACATGTCCACCACCAGCGCGGCGGAGTCCATAGAGGTGACAAAGTACATCACGATGACAAACAGGGCGACCGCGCCGGTCACCGCGTACAGCGGGTACTCCGCCAGCAGCGAGAACAGGGCGCGCGGGGTGTCGCCGTCCTCCACCACGGGTTTGGTCAGCACGCCCGGGTCCTCGGCCTCCATCTCCATCGCGGCGCGGCCGAAGATGGAGAACCAGATCAGGTCGAACACCGTCGGCAGCAGGATGGTGCCGCCGATGAACTCGCGGACGGTGCGGCCGCGCGAGATGCGGGCGAAGAACATACCTACGAACGGGGACCAGCAGATCGTCCAGGCCCAGTAGAACGCCGTCCAGGTGGCGTGCCAGCCCGGGTTGTCGTTATAGGAGTCCACCCAGAACATCAGCTCGGGCAGCGAGTTGCCGTAGATGCCAAAGGACTCCGTGATCTGCCCCATCAGCGCCAGCGTCGGGCCGGAGACGAGCACGAAGAGCATGAGGAAGATCGTCGCGCCGATGTTCAGGTTGGACAGGAACTTCACGCCCTTGTCCAGGCCGGTGGCCACGGACAGGCACGCCGCGATGGTGATGAACAGGATGATGCCCAGCTGCACCGGCGTAATGAGCGGCACGCCCCACAGAATGTTCAGGCCCGCGGAGATCTGCAGGACACCAAGGCCCACAGAGACGCCGAGGCCGAAGATGGTACCGATGATCCCCAGGGCGTCGAGAAGCTTGCCCGGCGTCTCGTACACCCGACCGCCGAGCAGCGGAGCGAACATCGACGACATGCGCGCCGGCATCTTGCGCTTGTACACGAAGTACCCGATGGCCAGGCCGGGCAGGGTGAAGATCACCCACATGTGGATGCCAAAGTGGTAGTACGTGAACTCGAAGGCCTGCACGATCGCCTCGCGGCTCATCGGTTCCATATCGCCGCGCGGCGGGTTGTACGCGTGGTTCAGCGGCTCCGCGGCTCCCCAGAACATGAGCGTCGCGCCCATGCCGGCGGCGAAAAGCATGGCGAACCAGACTGGGTAGCTGTATTCGGGCTCGTCTTCGTCGTCGCCAAGCCGCATGTTGCCAAAGCGGGAGACGAAAATAACGATGAGGAAGATGAACACTGCGGAGATACCGCCGATGTACATCCAGGAGAAATTGTCCATTAGGAACCCGGAGATCGAGCTGTAGAGCTGGCGGGCGCGATCACCGAACGCCAGCGTCGCCGCCACGAAGACGACGATGAAGCCGAGCGATGCCCCGAAGATCACCGGATCAGTTTGAAGGCCACGCTTGCGTGCCATGGTGTTTTCCAATCGTTGGGAACTCAAATCGGTGACCATTGTAGGGCACTTGCTTATCGACGCCCTGCTACACTCTCTCTCCGTTGAAGGGGAGTAGCCCGCAATCGGTTGTTCGACATACTGGCGCACGCGCCCGGGCAGCCGGCTCCGGATTGGAGTGAGCGAGACCTTCGGACCGTTGCACACACGGCGCCGAAGCGCCCCAATTGTGGGAGGACACTCGCATGCCTGAACTGCCCCCTTCACTCCAAAAAGAGCAAAAGATCCTGGAACGCTTCATGTGGCTTTCCATCGCTGTATCAATCCTCACCATTGCGTTAAAAATGATCGCAGCCTGGGTCACCGGCTCCGTCGGCTTCATGTCGGACGCAATCGAGACCGTGATCAACTTCGTGGCCGCCGTCGTCGGCCTCTGGGCGCTCAAGCTGTCCGCGAAGCCGGCGGACGCGAACCACAACTTCGGACACTCCAAGGCTGAATATTTTTCCGCCCAGGTGGAGGGCTCGCTCATCCTCGTCGCGGCCGTGGCCATCATCTACACCGGCGTAGAACGGCTCATCTCCCCGCAGCCGGTGGAGCAGCTCGGCGTGGGATTACTGTTCTCCGTCATCGCCGCCGTGCTCAACGCCGCCGCCGGGTACGCGCTCGTCCGCGGCGGGAAGCGCTACCGCTCGGCGACCCTGGAGGCGGACGGGAAACACCTGCTCACGGACGTGTGGACCACCGTGGGCGTGATTGTCGGCATGGCGCTCGTGGCGCTGACCGGCTGGCAGGTCCTCGACCCGATCGTCGCGCTGCTGGTTGGCGCAAACATCCTCTTCACCGGCTTCGTGCTGTTACGCAGCGCCATCTTAAGCCTGCTGTCTGAGGCTTTGCCCGCGGAGGAGCTTGCAAAACTCAACGCATTTCTGGATGCATTTGCCGAGCAAAACGGGGTGGCGTTTACCTCCGTACGTACGGCTGCGTTTGGTCGCGAGCGGCTCATTAGCCTGGTCATGCAGGTGCCGGGCGAGTGGACGGTGTCGTACGCGCACGCCCACGCCGACGAGATCGAAGCCGGCATGGCCAACGCACTGGGCTCCGCAGAAACGATCGTGCACGTCGAGCCGCTCGGCTACACCACGCGCACCGGGCCGCTTTGGTCCAAGTCGCTAGAAAGCCCGCGATAATCGATACACTTGCACCCATGCTCGCCGTGATTCTGGTTGCAGAAGTATTGTTTTGGATTTGTCTACTGTCAGGACTCCTCGCACGGTACAAGCTGCACATGCCGAAAGTCGGGTTGGCGCTCCTGTTCACGACCCCCATCATTGATCTCGGCTTGCTGGCCTACGCTTTCTACGACCTTTCCGCCACCCACCAAGCCGGTTTCTTCCACGGGTTCGCCGCGTTTTACGTCGCGTTTTCCCTCGTCTTCGGCCTCGACACCATCCAGGCTGCGGACCACAAGTTCAGGGGAACATCGGAACTCCACCGCGAAGGTTTCGCCAGAAGCACCGCCAGCAACGTGGTTCGCTGCGGTATCGCGGCGGCGCTGACGGCAACACTCCTGGTCGGGCTCATGTTGGTCACCGGAACGGCAGGCAGCTTCTGGCTGATGTACTGGCTCGTGGCCACCTTGTTCACTCCCCTCGAATGGTGGCTCATCGATCGGCGGCTGCAGAAGCGCAGGAACCAGGCAAATCCTTAGCCTCAGCCGGAAAGTGAGCTCCCCCAATGGCAGCGCACGCCTGTTAGCCGCTACACTCGTTTACGCAATCCCACACGGGCGCCCCAAGGTAGGGGCTGAGATCGCGCTACACGCCGCGCGGGCACCGTCCGAACCTGTCCGGTTAGCACCGGCGAAGGAAGTTGAAGGAGTGTCATGACTGACGCCTACGCTCAAGAAATCCACCGCAAGCACAGCTACGCACCGCTGCGTAAGAACGGACTCGAGGTCCCCGAGACCGCGGTCGCGCTGGATGACTCCCCCACCGGCCCGAACGAGCCCGTGAAGCTCTACCGCACCCGCGGCCCATGGGCGGAGCCGGAAGAGGGCCTGCCCGCGCTGCGCAGCGAGTGGATCGCCGCCCGCGGCGACGTTGCGGAGTACGAGGGACGCCAGCGCAATTTGCTTGACGACGGCACCCGTGCCGCCAAGCGCGGCGCCGCCTCCGAGGAGTGGCGCGGAGCCCGCCGCGCGCCACTGCGCGCCACGGAAGGCAAGCGCGTGACCCAGATGGCGTACGCCCGCCGCGGGGAAATCACCCCGGAGATGGAGTTCGTGGCGCTGCGCGAGCACTGCGACGTGGAAAAGGTGCGCGAGCAGGTCGCCGCGGGCAAGGCGATCATCCCGAACAACATTAATCACCCGGAGAGCGAGCCGATGATCATCGGCAACGCGTTCTTGACCAAGATAAACGCCAACATTGGCAACTCCGCGGTCACCTCGTCCATCCGCGAGGAGGTGGACAAGCTGCGCTGGGCCACCCGCTGGGGTGCCGACACCGTGATGGACCTGTCCACGGGCAATGACATCCACACCACCCGCGAGTGGATCCTGCGCAACTCCCCCGTCCCGATCGGCACGGTTCCGATCTACCAGGCGCTGGAGAAGGTCAATGGCGTGGCCGAGGACCTGACCTGGGAGATCTTCCGCGACACGGTCATCGAGCAGTGCGAGCAGGGCGTGGACTACATGACCATCCACGCCGGCGTGCGTCTCCCCTTCGTGCCGCTGACCTCGAAGCGCGTGACCGGCATCGTTTCCCGCGGCGGGTCGATCATGGCCGGCTGGTGCCTGGCGCACCACAAGGAGAGCTTCCTCTACGAGAACTTCGACGAGCTCTGCGAGATCTTCGCCCAGTACGACGTCGCCTTCTCGCTTGGCGACGGCCTGCGCCCCGGTTCCATCGCCGACGCCAACGACGCCGCCCAGTTCGCCGAGCTCAAGACCATCGGCGAGCTATGCAAGCGCGCCTGGGACTTTGATGTCCAGGTCATGATCGAGGGCCCGGGCCACGTACCCCTGAACAAGATCCAGCTCAACAACGAGAAGGAAGAAGAGTGGTGCGGCGGCGCCCCCTTCTACACGCTTGGCCCCCTGGTCACCGACATCGCGCCCGGCTACGACCACATCACCTCCGCCATCGGCGCGGCAAACATCGCCGCCGGCGGCACCGCGATGCTCTGCTACGTCACCCCGAAGGAACACCTCGGCCTGCCCAACAAGGACGACGTGAAGACCGGCGTGATCACCTACAAGGTCGCCGCGCACGCCGCCGACGTGGCAAAGGGCCACCCGGGCGCGAGCGACTGGGACGACGCGATGAGCAAGGCCCGCTTCGAGTTCCGCTGGGAAGACCAGTTCGCGCTCTCCCTGGACCCGGACACCGCGCAGGCCTACCACGACGAGACCCTGCCTGCCGAGCCCGCGAAGACCGCGCACTTCTGCTCCATGTGCGGCCCGAAGTTCTGCTCCATGCGCATCTCCCAAGACATCCGCGACGAATTCGGCGACAAGATCGACGCCGTCCTGGACGCTGACACACAGCAGACCATCCAGAACCTCGGCATCCCGACGCTCGCGGTCGGCGAGGAGCAGATGGCGGAGAAGTTCCGCGAGGAAGGCTCCCAGGTCTACCTGCGCGCGGACTAGCGCTCCTGCGCGCGCACTCGCCCGCGGCGCACCACCCACGCCGCGACCAGCGAGAACACCAGCGCCACAAGCACGCCCAGGTTCGCATCGGCCCACTGCTCCCCCACCAGGGGGAGCAGGTAGCCCTGCCAGTTATTCCACGCCGCCTCCTCCGCGAACGCGTTGGCCACCAGCCCCCACCCCAGGATCGATGCGATCGCCAGAATGCTTATCGACGCCACATCCACCCCGCCGTAGCGCCCCGCTGGATCGTAGAGCGCGGCCTCGTCGTAGTCCTGCTTCCGGCTATAAATGTCCGAGATGAGGATGCCCGCCCAGCTCGCCAGCGGCACGCCCAGGGTAATGAGGAACGACTGGAACGGGCCGAGGAAGTCCTGGGCGAAGAAGACGACCCAGATCGTGCCGACGGTCAGGATCACGCCGTCGACCGCCGCGGCCGCCGGGCGCGGAATGTTGATGCCAAGCGTGAGCAGCGTCAGGCCCGACGAGTAGATACCGAGCACCGCGCCGGACACGAGGGCCAGCACCGCCGTGATCAGGAACGGGACCAGCACCCAGGTGGGCAAGATGACGGCGAGTGCGCCGATGGGGTCCTGCGCGATGGCGTCGGCAAGCGATGCATCCGAACCCGCCAGCAGGAGGCCGAAGACGATGAGCACCACCGTGGCGACGGAGCCGCCGAACGTGTTCCAGAAGATGATCGCGCCGTCGGAGGTGTCGCGGCGCTGGTAGCGCGACCAGTCGGCGGCGATGTTGATCCAGCCCAGGCCGAAGCCGGTCATCGCCATCACGAGCGCACCGACCACGGCGCTTGCGGGCCCGGACGGAATAGCGCGGACGGCGTCCAGGTCGATGTGCGGGATGGCGAGCACGGCGTAGATGATGGTGACCGCGCCGGTGAGCCACGTGAGCACGGACTGCATCCGAATGATGGTGTGGTAGCCCAGTACGGACGCCGCCACGATGAGCGCCGCGACGATGACGGTGGCAATGACGGTGACAGCCGTGCCCGGGTCCGCACCGAGCTGCCGCAGCACGGTGTTCGTAGCAAGCACCGCCATGATGGAAAGGAACGTCTCCCACCCGATGGAGGTGAGCCAGGAGATGATGCCGGGCACTTTCTGGCCGTGCACGCCGAACGCGGCGCGCGAGAGGACCATCGTTGGCGCGGAGCCTCGCTTGCCCGCAACTGCGATAAGACCGCAGAGGAAAAACGAGAACGTCACCCCGACTGCGGTGACGAGAGCCGCCTGCCAGAACGAGATGCCGAACCAAAGGATGAACGAGCCGTACGAGATACCGAAGACGGAAATATTTGCCGCGAACCACGGCCAGAAGAGGTCGGAGGGTTTCGCGGTGCGTTCAGATTCAGGGACGATGTCGATCCCGCGGGATTCTATAAGTGGTGTGCCTTCCATAGCAGCAGGTTAGCCCCACGACTCCCTACCGTGGGCCGTTTCAACGACTTTTATTCCGCGCAGCGGCGGGGCTAGGCCGCTTTTGGCTGCGGAGCGGGTTCCGGGGCGGGTTCGCGGACCAGCTTGCCGTTCGCGTCGTAGCTGTACTCATTACCGCCATACTTGAGGTACACGACCGTGGCGATAATGAAGATGACAATCATGGCGATGTCTGCGTAGGTCTCGATGCTCATGGTCGGCTCTTTTCGACTCGAAGTAGCTCGTGCGGCGGAAAAGTACTGGTCCTTCCCTACTCCCCAGCGTAGACCTGTTGTGAGGCGTTCCCCAGCGCACGGGGTGTTGGATATGTCTCACCGCGCAGCGCAAAGCCCCTCACCGACATCACTGCTGGTGAGGGGCTAAAGAGCCATTCGCGAAACTCTCTTACCACCCAAAACACACCCCTTCCCCAAACCGTCCCCGGAAGTATTCCCCGAATTCCCCGGAACCACCACGACAATCCCCAAAGAACACCCACTGACCAGCAAGAACAGCATCCCGGAATACGGAAGCGAGGCGACAAACACACTGAGCCTGCTTGGACGTCCCCCGGTGGGGTCGAACAAGCGCATCTTCGTTCCTGCCCAGTCCACCTGCATAGTGTGAGCTGGTGCGTGCACGATCCGGGCGGTTACCCCGGTGGCATCTACGTGCTGCGCTACAAGCTGGCGAAACCGCTCGTAGCTGTAGTACCGCTGGCCCGGCAGCGCTGGCGTTGAGGTGTACTTGCCCCACAGGACCTGCAGCGTGGTCTTATATCTTCCGGTCCGTGCTTTCACCACGGAATCGAAATCGAACGGGACGAACACACCCTGACCTGTGGATCTTCCGTCATGAAACAGCACAGCTACGGCTTCATCATTGAGCCCAGCAAGCTGGGCCGTCGTCGTGATCTGCTCTGCTTGCAGCACCTTACGAACTTTTTGCACGGTGGAATGCGAGCATCCCATCGACGCTGTGATCTGGCGAACGGACCAGCCTTTGAGCACAAGGTCCATCACCGCCCTGTAGTCAGTCACAATCAGACTCCTTTGGCAATGCCGCGTGCCATGAAGTCACGCGGTCACCAAAGAGTTTCCCCCGAAAACTGCAGTGTTACTCGATACTCACCATCGCGCTACTCGATACTCACCACGGTGTTACTAAATGCACGCGCGCAACACGAAAGGCGCGTTTAAGAACCGGACATCTGCATATCGGACGTTGAAAGGGATGGAGGCGATGCACTCATTGCGGAAAGGGCAAGGCGCGATGTTTGCCTACGGGCAACCGAACCCGGACGCGGTGATCGTCAACCGGGTCTTCGAGACGGCCTGAGAACGCCCACACGCAGCGGCCATCAGGGAATGAGAAACTGAGTCTTCGCTGCTCTCCGCCCAACTTTGCAACAGCACCGCAAATGGTTATTGACTGCATTTTTCATTCGTCGTAGGCTTGAGGTAAGCCGATGACGAGCCGGGCATCTTGGAATTCTGGAAAAGGGTTCACCATGTTCAAGAAAGGTTGGCGTGCGTGAGCGCCACGGCATTGTTTGCGCTGATTTCGACATTTTCAATGCAGGCTTCCGCAGATGAGGTAAACAAGTACGTTCCCGTAGAGGGGAGCGATGTGTCAGTGATTGGAGCTAACACCGATTCCAGTGGTGGCGAAACAGAGGCGCAACTGAAGGTGGGGGGATAGCTTTCGCATTGAGGGGCCAGCCGGAACCAAAGTTAAATTGCTGGGCGATTCCAACTTCCTTGAAGTAGTAAAACCTGGCGGTGAAGTGGGGCTCTACGCAGTCACACCAGCTGGCCTTGAATTTGAGGTCAAAGACACTGTGGTGACGGTCGTTGTTCTTCCCTCCAACCACGTTGCGGAGCGTGCAGCCGCCGAAAGTAATGATGAACCAATCAAGGCTACTTTTGGTCTGTCCCTAATCGACCGTGTGGACATTGTAGGACAGCCCGAAGGTACGCGATACATGGTCTTTCCTACGGTCTTGGGAAGGGCAATGCAGTCACCAATCCCTGAAACTGCAGGTTGGAATGAAGCAAAATCCAAGGGGGTTGCGGATACCGGTTGTGTGTCACCCGCTATCTCAAGTCGTCCGAGTTAAGCCTAGTTGAAACTTGGAGGATTGGCACCCTGATGTTGGACTTCCTAGAACAATAGCAGAACGATGTAATCTGGGGTGGGTGGAGACGACTAGCCACAGAAACCCGTGCTAAAACAGCAAACATGTCTTGAGGAAGGTGGCATTGATGCGTAAACAGAAAAGCGCAGCCTACTGGTGGAGCGTTACTGTCGTTGTAGTGCTGTTCATCGCAACGCTTGTAATCAATTATCTAGCAGGACTAAGTGCTGATGAATCATACTTTGGAGCACATTGGTGGCATCGTCTGGCGTGGGTTACGCCACTGTTGTTCTTGGCTTCTTTGATTTGGGCTTGGTTCGAGCACAGGAAGGTGCATCGGTATCCGCATTGACCCATACTTAGTAGCATCGGGCGTGAATGGGAAGGAAGCCTTTGCGCTTGGGTGAAAGATGCTTTTGCTCTAGTGGGGAGTGTCGATCCTGCTTTAGCCAATTGGATGACCGGGACTAACACTGTTAGAGCGGTGTATTACAGGCGTCCAGAATATGAACAGGTCAACAGTGAACCGGCCTGAGTTGGTGAGAGGGCATGATGTAACACAGGAGGAACATCATGGCTATCAGCCCCTACGACCAGGAGACCCGCCAGCGGGCGGTGCGCCTGTACTTGAACTGTTCGGAGTACCTAGGCATGGTGGTAGATTACCTTTCTTCCCAACCCAACCGTGAAGCGTCCTGGGTTTAGTTCCTACCTCTGCTAAGGAAGGATTGGCACTATGCCCAGAAAGTATTCCGCCGAATTCAAGGAGAAGGCGATCCATCAAGTCCTAGAGATGGTCCGTCTGGAGTCCTGCTCACGGCAACGCGCGTACGAGGAAGTCGGAGAGCTCCTTGGCGTGTCCCACCACACGTTACGCGCCTGGTACCGTGACAGCGTCGCCCA
>NZ_VNKN01000022.1:0-30901 GCF_007786415.1 Corynebacterium sp. NML180780
GCTGGGCAGGACGAACATAACCCCAGCACAACACACCCAAAAACCACCCATCCCACCCCCAAAAAAGCACACATTTTGTCGCTTAAGTCGACACGCCGAGAAAAGCACACATTTTGTCGCTTAACCCGCAGTACCACGTATAAAAAATGGAAAAACCGCCAGTTACCTGGCGGTTTGTCTCGTGGTCCTAGCTGGGATCGAACCAGCGACCTTTCCGGTGTGAACGGAACGCTCTTCCACTGAGCCATAGGACCGAACGAATTCATACTTTACAACGCCACCCCGCGATTCCACGAATCCGCAGGACACGACACTCTTCGGCACACCTATGGCCCTCACGGAAGTACGGGGATAGCGGTGGCGTCGATAAGCGAAGGGGCGGGAACGCCAAACGACAACGATGTAACTCAGAGATCGACTCGGCGTCATCGGAAATCGGGGCGTGACCTCACGATTTGGACTATGATTGCCAACCGGTTAATGTTTTATCTCGCACCACGCAGTGTTGGTCACGATGTTGACAGCCACTAAGGTGCGTGCGGATGTAGCGCAGTTGGTAGCGCATCACCTTGCCAAGGTGAGGGTCGCGAGTTCGAGTCTCGTCATCCGCTCCAATCCCGTAAGGGATGAGCGCGATTAGCTCAGCGGTAGAGCACTACCTCGACACGGTAGGGGTCACTGGTTCGATCCCAGTATCGCGCACAGAGTCTTCACTGCAAGACTCGGGGCAAGCTCATGTTTGCCGCGCGGATGTAGCGCAGTTGGTAGCGCATCACCTTGCCAAGGTGAGGGTCGCGAGTTCGAGTCTCGTCATCCGCTCCAAGTACATACGGGTACTTTGGAGGAAGCTCCACGGTGGATTGGTCGAGTGGTTAGGCAACGGTCTGCAAAACCGTGTACACGGGTTCGATTCCCGTATCCACCTCCAAGCTGGAAACAGCCCGCGCGATTAGCTCAGCGGTAGAGCACTACCTCGACACGGTAGGGGTCACTGGTTCGATCCCAGTATCGCGCACAGAGTCTTCGCAAGAAGACTTGTGGCAAGCCCACGCTTGCCCCGCGGATGTAGCGCAGTTGGTAGCGCATCACCTTGCCAAGGTGAGGGTCGCGAGTTCGAGTCTCGTCATCCGCTCCACGCAACACCGTCGGGTTCTTCCCCGGCGGTGTTTTTGCATGTGCCCCTGCTTCTTTATGCTGGCATGTATGAAGCAGACACCGTTCACCACCGCCGACCTGCTGGGCCCCACGCTCCCACCTGCCGAGCGCGAGCTGCGGCTGATCGCAGTCATGTCGCTGTCCGGCGCCGCCGCCGTCGAAGGCACCTCCGAATCGCTCGGTAACGACATCGATGCGGCCCTCCTCACCACGGTCCGCGCCTGGTCCGACGTCGTCCTCGTCGGTGCCGGCACCGCCCGCGCCGAAACCTACTCCGGCGTCAAGTGCAGCGAGTCCGAGCGGGACAAGCGAGTCGCCCGCGGCCAAGCCCCCGTCCCACCTATCGCGGTGCTCACAAAATCCTTCGACTTTGACCCATCCTCGCAGCTGTTCACAGACACCGAAGTGCCGCCGGTCTTCCTCGCGCCGCAAGCCTCCCTCGACGATCCAGGCCTCGCCAGCGCTCGCCAGAAGCTTCTCGACGCCAACGCGCAGCTCATCTCCACCGGTGACGGCTCCGCACACGCCATCATCGACGCCCTCCACACCCACGGATTCAACCGCATCACCTGCGAGGGCGGACCGGGGCTGTACGGAACCCTCCTCGCGGCCGGTCTCGGCGACGTCCTCCACCTCACCATCGACCCGCTCGTCCACGGCAACGTCGAAACCACGCTCTTCGGCGCCGGCGGCAACTACAACGCGCGTCTCGCCCTGGAAGACGTGCACACGAGCGACGATTCCGTCATGTTTTGCCGCTACCGTCGCGCAGACCAATAGCCGCACCGGCGATACCGGAAACGCGCACCCGGTTCGGTACGGTAAATCGCGTGACTACCACGCTTCGCCCCTCCCCCAGCTGGCAGCAGCGGATCAACGCGCTGTGGACCTCGCCCGCGGCGCGCCCACCCGCAGCCGCCGCGCCGCGCAGCAGCACCGGGGACCTTCACTCCCCCTCCGCCCGCGCTGTAACGGCCGCCGCGTGGCCGCTGGCCATCCTGCTCATCGTGCACCGGCTTGTCGTGCTCGCCCGCGAGGGCTCACCCACCGACGACTTCACCACCGTGTGGGCGGCGACACACCGCTTCATCCAGCGGGTCCCGGTCTACAACGAGATCTACCACTACGTGGACCCGCATTACCTGTACAACCCTGGTGCGACGCTCCTGCTCTCCCCGCTCGGATTGGCGGACTCGCCAGACACCGTGCGCCCCTGGTTCATTCTGGCTAACGCGCTCGCGATCATCGGTGCGCTCGCCTGGTGCGCCCGTCTTGCGGGTGGCCGGCTCACCGGACCCGTGTTCCCCGTCGCGCTCGCGGCGGCGTTTGCGACGGAGTCGGTGACCAACACGCTGGTCTTTTCCAACATCAACGGCATCCTCCTGTTGGTGCTCACCGCATTCCTGGCCAGCTACCGCGCCCACCGCTTCCTCGTCGCTGGGGTCGTCCTCGGCCTGGCCATCCTGATCAAGCCTATGTTCGCCCCCCTTCTCGTGCTGCCGCTCATGCAGCTGCGTTTCGGGGCCGTGGCCGCAGGAATCGCGGTGCCAGCCCTCCTGAATGTGGTGGCCTGGCCGCTCACTCCAGGCGCCGACGACTATCTGACCAAGCTCGTGCCGTACCTGGGCATCACGCGCGACTACGCAAACTCTTCGCTCGCGGGCTTCGCTGTTTACTTCGGCATGCCCGCCTGGGCGCACGGTCTCCTCTTCGTCGTGCTCGGCGCGGCCGTCGCGGCCGCAGTCCTGGGCCTTGCGCGCTGGCGTTTTAGCGACGAATGGCTCTGGCTCACGTGTTCCACCGCCGTGCTCCTCGCCGGGGTGTGCCTGCTCAGCTCGCTCGGCCAGGCGTACTACTCAATGATGCTCTTCCCCGCAGCGTTTACGGCGCTGCACCGCGCCAGCCCATTCCACATCGCCGCGCCGTGGGCGGGCCTGCTTCTGTGCGTCAGCCCGCTCCAGTTCAACAGCACCGTCATCGGGCCGGTCGGCCGGTGGCTCAACACATTTCTGCCCACCGCGGGTTGGGCAATCTTCATCGTGGCAATCGCCGCTTGGGTAATCTCAGTGCTAACGCGTAGTCTGCCAGCAGCACCGGCACAGGAGCTACACGAGCCGGGCAAGACACCGGAGGCACAGGAGGCACAGCATGACTGAAAACAGCAACGATTACAGCGCTTTCACTGAGGACGATTGGAAGGCAAAACTCTCCCCCGAGGAGTTCTACGTCCTGCGCCAGGCCGGCACCGAGCCCGCGGGCGTCGGCGAGTACACCAACACCACCACCGAGGGCGTCTACCGTTGCCGTGCCTGCGGCGCGGAGCTGTTCCGCTCCACCGAGAAGTTCGACGCGCACTGCGGCTGGCCGGCGTTCTTCAGCCCGCTCGCGGGTGATGCGATCATCGAGCGCGAGGACCGCTCGCACGGCATGGTCCGCACCGAGGTGCTCTGCGCCAACTGCGAGTCCCACCTCGGCCACGTCTTCGCCGGCGAAGGCTTTGACACCCCCACCGACCTGCGCTACTGCATCAACTCCATCTCGATGACGCTCGACGAGCGCAAGTAAAACGCTTCTCGACGCCACGTGGACCGCGGCGTCTGCAACGGGGCGTCGACAAGCGTGCTCTGCTTAGGGCAGAATCTTGATGATCTCGCCAATGTCCGCGACGCGGCGACCCGTCTGGAACGGGATCTCCTCGCGCACGTGAAGGCGCGCCTCGGTGTAGCGCATCTTGTGCATGAGGTCCTCGATGCGCTCCAGGCTGGGCGCCTCGAACGCGAGCATCCACTCGTAGTCACCCAGCGTGAACGCCTCAACCGTGTTCGCGCGGACATCGGCGAAGTCGCGCGCGGCTTTGCCGTGGTTGGCCAGGATGCGGCGGCGCTCCTGCGGGTCCATGATGTACCAGTCGTAGGAGCGCACGAACGGATACACGGTGATCCAGGCCTCCGCCTCCTCGCCCATGATGAAGCTGGGCAGGTGGGATTTGTTGAACTCAGCCGGGCGGTGCAGGCCGTTGCCCAGCCACGAGACCTCGAGCAGCTGGCCGAGGGCGGTGGTGCGTCGGAAATCTGCCAGCGCCTTCTGCAGGTACTCAAACTCCTCGGCGTGCCACCAGATCATGAAGTCGGCGTCGGCGCGGATGCCCGTGTTGTCGTAGATCCCGCGTACGACGACCTTGCCTTCCGCCTCAAGGTCCGCGAAGAAGCGCTTTGCTTCCGCGGTCAGCTCCTCGCGCTCGGAGCCGAGAGCACCGGGGATGGCGCGGAACACCGCAAACTGGAGGTAGCGCTGAACGGAGTTCAGTGCGTCGAAATCAAGCTTGGCCATAGGTTTGTATCCTTTCTTCGGCCCGGGCGGGCCAAATCAACCGAAAGTCGTAGGGACAGTCTACGCGCCGTCGGCACGCGCCCCGGCGTTCGGCGCGCCTCCCACCCGCGGGCCGCTACGGTAGCTACGTTGAACCCTGTGATGAATTCGGACACCCCCTCCAACACGGGCGACGGCACACCCGCCCCGCACAGCGACACCGCCTCCCTGCCCGCAGATTTCTCTGCTGCGGTGGAGTCTATGCACGCTGCGAAGCTGCGGCCGGAAGTCACCCTCGGCACCATCCGACCACCCCAGCGGCCCGCGCCATACAGCCACGCCGTCGGGCTTGAGGTCGACCGCTCCGGCGACGAGTCCGGCACCGTCCCCGCAGACAGCGAGGGCGACGCGTTCGGCCGCCTCATCCTGCTGCACTCCCCGGACGCCGAGGAGGCGTGGGAGGGGTCCATGCGCCTCGTGGCCTACATCCAGGCCGACATGGACGACGCGGTCGCGTCCGACCCGCTGCTTCCGGACGTCGCGTGGCAGTGGCTCAACGAGTCGCTCGCCGAAGCCGGCGCGGGCTACACCAACCTCGGAGGCACCGTCACCTCCACGGCCTCCGTCCGCTTCGGCGAGATCGGCGGCCCGCCGCGCGCCTACCAGCTGGAGATGCGCGCCTCCTGGACCGCCGAAGGCATCGACCTCTCGGGCCACGTCGAGGCGTTTGCCAAGGTGCTCGCGCACGTCGCGGGGCTGCCGCCGGAGGGCGTCACCGCGCTGGGTGCACGCAAGTAGTTCGCCCCGTGTGTGAAAAGGTAGATTACAGGCTTGTCGATACGCCCGCTGGCTTCCAGGAGGCGGCCGAGGCGCTGGCGGCAGGCCGCGGGCCGTTCGCCGTCGACACCGAGCGGGCCTCGACGTTTCGCTACGGCGACCGAGCATTCCTTATCCAGGTGCAGCGCGAGGACGCAGGCACGTTTCTCATTGCACCCGAGGGGCACCGCGACGACGCCACCCGCGCCCTCTCGCCTGTGCTGAACGGCGAGACCTGGATCCTCCACGCCGCTGCGAGTGACTTGCCCTGCCTGTCCGAGCTGGGCCTGCGCGCCGGCAGCCTGTTTGACACCGAGGTTGCCGCACGCATCGCCGGATACCAGCGCCCCAACCTGGCCAACATGGTCGAGCGCATCTGCGGCGTGGTGCTGGAGAAGGGCCACGGGCGCGAAGACTGGTCCAAGGTGCCGCTGCCCCGAGAGTGGCAGGACTACGCGGCGCTCGACGTGGCCTACCTCACCGATTTGGCCGACGGGCTCGCCGAGGAGCTCGCGCAAACCGGCAAGCTCGAGTTTGCGGAGCAAGAGTTTGCGTACATCCTGGACACCTCGTCCTCGCCCCGCACTGGCACGGGCTCCTGGCGCGACCTGAAAGGAGCCTCGCGGATCAGCAGCGCGCTCAGCATGCAGCTTGCCAGGGCGCTGTGGACTGCGCGCGAGGCACAGGCGAAGCGCTCCGACCGCTCTCCGTCCAACATTCTGCAGAACCGCGTGCTTGTCGACATCGCACTCGCCCAGCCGACCACCATCCGCGACGTCATGGCCGTCCCGGGGTTCCCCCGTCGACGCAAAGACCTCGCCGCTGCCTGCCTGGATGTGATGGCGGAGGCGCGCGAGCAGGACCGCTCAACGTGGCCGACCCGCCCGAAGTCAGCGCCGACGGACGTCCCCTCCAAGTCGACCATGCGCCGCGAGTACCCTGCGCTCAGCGGGGCGCTCGAGGAGGCCCGGGACGAGGTAGCGGACCTCGCCGACGCGCTGAACATGGAGGCGAGCACCATCGCCACCACGAAGCTGCTGCGCGCAGCGGTGTGGAAGGCGTCGCACTCGCTGCACCCCTGGGATGTGCGGCGGGCTCAGCAGGAGCTCAGTGAGCTCGGCGCGCGGCCCTGGCAGTGCGAGCTCGTCGCGCCGATCATCGCGGCCGCGGGGCTTTCCGCAGCAGACGAGTCCGACGAGTAAGCGCGGCTAGTTCTCCCGGTCTGCGAGGTCGAGCGCCCAGGTGCGCACCTGCTCGGTCGCAGACTCCGCATCCAGGCCGTACTCCGCCAGTACCTCATCACGCGACGCGTGCTTGGGGTACACGGACGGGAATGCCAGCTGGCGCAGCGGCGTATCAATCTCCGCGGCGTGGAGCGCCTCCGCGACGGCAGAACCCACGCCGCCGCGCATCACCCCGTCCTCGTACACCACCACCAGGTCCGCCGAGGCAGACATATCGATGAGCTCCGGCGCGACCGGAACGACCCAGCGCGGGTCCACGACCGTGACGCTGATGCCGTCGCCGGCGATGGCGTCCGCGACCTCGAGCGCCGGGCCCGCGAACGTGCCGACAGCGACGAGGAGAACGTTGAGGACGGAGTCATCGTCGCGGTCAAGCGTGGTGCGCAGCACATCGACCGTACCGCGGCGCTCCTTTGCCTCGATGTCAGCGCCGACCTTGCCCTTCGGGAAGCGGACGACGGTAGGGCCGTCGTCAACGCCGAGCGCTTCGTGGAATTCTTCGCGCAGCCGTGCCGGGTCGCGCGGCGCGGCGATGCGGATGCCCGGGACTATCGACGCCACCGAGAAGTCCCACACCCCGTTGTGGCTCGCACCGTCCGAGCCGGTCACGCCGGCGCGGTCGAGGACCACCGTGATGGGGAGGTGCAGCAGGCCGGCGTCCATCAACAGCTGGTCAAAGGCGCGGTTGAGGAAGGTGGAATAGACGGCCACCACCGGGTGCATCCCACCGAGCGCGAGACCGGCGGCGGAGGTGATCGCGTGCTGTTCCGCGATGCCCACGTCGAAGAAGCGATCCGGGAACTCCTCGGCGAACGGCTGCAGGCCGGTCGGCCCCGCCATCGCCGCCGTGATGGCAACAACGTCGTCGCGCTCGTGGCCGGCTCGCAGCAGTTCCTTGGTAAACACGGAGGTCCAGCCGGGAGCGGACTTGGCCAGCGACTCGCCTGTCACCGGATCAATCACGCCGGTGGAGTGCATCTGATCCGCCTCGTTGTTCACGGCCGGGGCAAAGCCGTGTCCCTTCTCCGTCACCACGTGAACGATCAGGGGGCCATCGTAGCGCTGCGCGTAGTGGAACGCGCTGAGCAGCGCCTTGAGGTCATGGCCTTCCACCGGGCCGACGTACTTCATGCCCAGGTCCGGGAACATCTCCGTGGGCAGCACCTGGTACTTCACGCCTGCCTTGAGCGCGTGGAGCGCTTCGAACGTCCGCTCCCCGACCCAGCCCATAGACTTCAAGGTCTTCTTGCCGGACTCCATGACTTCGTCGTAGCCCGGCTGCATCCGCAGCGCGACGAGCTGGTCGCGCAGTTTGGACAGGTTGTTTGCAAAGCCGCCGATGGTTGGCGAGTAGGACCGCCCGTTGTCATTGACCACGATGACCACGTTGCGGTTGCCCGCCGCGATGTTGTTCAGCGCCTCCCAGCACATGCCGCCGGTGAGCGCGCCGTCACCCACGACGGCGACCACCTTGTCGTCGCCGTGGCCGCTGAGCTCCTTGGCCTTGGACAGGCCGTCCGCGTAGGACAGCGACGCGCTGGCGTGCGAGGATTCCGTCCAGTCGTGCTCCGACTCAGCACGGTCGGTGTATCCGGAGAGCCCGCCTCGCTTACGCAGCGTGTCAAACTTGTCGGCGCGGCCGGTAAGGATCTTGTGCACGTAGGACTGGTGCGAGGTATCAAAAATGATCGGGTCCTGCGGCGAGTTGAACACAGAGTGCAGCGCCAGCGTGAGCTCGACAACACCGAGGTTCGGCCCGAGGTGCCCGCCGGTGGCGGAGACCTTAGCAATCAGCAGCTCACGGATCTCCTCCGCGAGCGCGTCAAGTTCCTCCACCGACAGCTTTTTCACGTCGGTTGGCGATGTGATTCCCTCGAGCATTCCCACTGTTGTCAAGCTCTCCTTCGTCTCGCCGGTATTCCCCGCCATGTTACACCGTGCCGCCACGCTGCCCTATCCTTGCAGCGCTCACGCCCGGGGCGTCAGGAGGACGACGGTTTCGAAGTGGTGGGTGAGCGGGAAGGCGTCGATAAGCATCATGCGCTCGACGCGGTACCCGTGCTCGCCCCAGGTGCCCAAATCGCGCGCGAGTGTTGCGGGATCGCAGCCGATGTGGATGACACGTGGTGGCGCGGCCTGAGCCACCGCGCCGACGACCTCGGCTCCCGCGCCGGATCGCGGCGGGTCGAGCACTACGTGCGCTGGGCTGGGCAGCTTATCGACGCTCACCTCCACCCGAGCATTCCGCACCCGCACATCCAGGTCCGCAAGCCCCGGCTGCGGCGTCCCGGTCGCCGCCGGCGAGTAGTCCACGGTCTCGACGCGGCCCCCACCCAGCGCGCGACTGATCGCGGGCGCGAACATGCCGACGCCGCCATAGAGATCCCAGCCAACAGCACCGGGAGCGTTGGCAGCCTCGCCCCACTGCGCAACGATGTCGGCGTACGCCTGCGGTGCCGCGGTGTGCGCCTGCCAAAAGGCGGTGGCTGGGAAGGTGAACTCGCGGCCGTCGACACGCTCGGTGACCATCCCGGTACCCTCCACGACAGTGTCGATTGTCTCCGCGCGGCGCCCGCGCTGCACCTTTGCCGTCTCCACGACGTGCCGGGCTCCAGTGGAATCGATCACCGCGATGACCTCGGCTCCCGGAGTGAAGCGGCGACCGCCGGGGCCGACGAGGCCGTCGAGCAGGCCGGGCACCATCTGGGCACAGGGGAACTCGGTTACCAGCTCGGTGGAACGCAGCTTGCGCAGGCCGGCGCGGCCCTCGCTATCCACGCCCAGCCGGGCGCGGGTGCGCCAGCCGTGGTCGGGCGCGAGCGCGGTTTCCTGAAGATCACTGTCGGCTTGGAACCCGTCGAGCACCCCGGATCGCTTCGCCAGGGTACGCAGCTGGCCGACGAGCACCTCACGCTTCAGCTCGCGCTGCGCGGGAGCTGTCACGAAACCGAAGTCGCAGCATCCGGCCCCGTGCGCCGCAGCCTGGCACACCTGGCGGGTGCGCTGTGGGGATGGCTCCAGGACCTCGACGAGGTCTGCGCGCGCCCACCGCTTCTTTACCTTGGTGGGCCGGGCTTCGACGCGGTCGCCGGGGATTGCGCCGCGGACGAATACCACACGTCCGTCGGGCGCGTCGGCGATTCCCTCCCCTCCGTGCGCCATTGCGCGGACAGAAACTTCGAGGGTCTCGCCTACCTCAAGTGCCCCGGTTCCCGAGTCTGCCATGCGTGGAAACTACTTATCCTTGTTGAACTGGTTGTTCTGGTCGATGATCTGCTTGAGCGCGTCGCTAAGCAGGTTCGGGTTGCCACTCTGCGGAGCACTCTGGCCCGCAGCGGCGCTTTGGCCCTGCTGAGCACGCTGCTGCACCGCCTGCTGCACCTGCTCTGCGATCTTCTTCGGCAGGATCACATCGAGGGAGCTCCCGGCCAGGACCGGGTCGTTGCCGCGATACACAAAGGATCGCGCTACGATCTCGCGCCCCAGCTTTGCCAGGTCGTCCTCACGGCCCTGCGGCGCGGCGAGGGTGACGCGGTAGAGCCAACGCGGACCCTCCACACCGATGATGCGGATCACACCATTCGTGCCCTGGCCAACGATCTCTTTGCCCCACGGCCCCTGCTCGAAGGTGACCGGCATGCCCTCGTTGCGCATGCCCTCTGCAATCTCCTCGGCGGAGTCGTCCCAGAGACCACCGCTGCGCGGAGCCGCGAAGGCAACCGGGGTGACGCGACCGTAGCGGGTGACAATGTGGACCATCTTCGGCCCCTGCTCACCCATCTCCACCTGCACCTGCGCCTCTTTCGGGAACGGGATGCGCATGGAGTGCAGGTTCAGCGTGGCGCTGGAGAAGTCAGAGAAATCAAAGTCCTCGATGTTGACGGAATCGCCGTCGAAGGGGCCGGTGCTGCCGTTGATCGGGTCGTAGTCCGTCAGCGGTGCGGTGCCGGCCGCCTGGCCGCCGTCCTGCACTGCGGGTGCCGCCGCCTCTGCAGGCTCCGCTGCGTCGGGCGCAGCTGCTTCTGCCTGCGCTGCCTGTGCTGCGGCGGCGTCCGCAGTGTCGGCGTGGTTGGTGTTGTCGGCGGGCTCGGTGTGCTCGGTGTGCTCGGTGTGCTCGGGGACCTGCTGGGCAGCCGCGTCGTTGTCGGCCTTGTTGCGGTTCTTCTTCTTGCCAAACGGCCACAGTGCCATAGTTTCTGTCCTCCTCGCGCCCGGTTGGGCGTTGCTGCGAAATTTTCGCGGTGGTTTCGCGTCGTAAAGTCGTGCCCTTTGACCATAGCGCGCCGCGCCTCAAGCGCGCGCGGTGGTGGGGCCTTCAACGGTTCGCGCTATTTCGTCCCGGTCGAGCCGTAACCGCCCTCGCCGCGGACCGTTTCGTCGAGCGCATCGACCTCGACAAAGTCAACCAGCTCCACGCGCTGGACAACGAGTTGGGCAATGCGCATCCCGCGCTCGACGGTAAATGCCTCCGAGCGGTCCATGTTCACCAGACACACTTTGAGCTCGCCGCGGTATTGGGCGTCGACAGTCCCCGGCGTATTCACAATGCTTAAGCCGTGCTTCGCAGCGAGCCCGGAACGCGGGTGGATCAGCCCCACCGTGCCGAGCGGCAGGGCGAGGGCCACGCCCGTGCCCACGAGTGCGCGCTGTCCCGGTTCCAGGGTGATTGTCTCGGCGGAGTACAGGTCCGCGCCGGCATCCCCGGTATGCGCGCGTTTGGGAAGCGGCAGCTCCTTATCCAGCCGTTTCAGCGGGATCGGCGGCAGTTGGCCCGCGCCAACCAGTTGTGTGTGTTCGTTGTTCTCGCTCATGGTGCCCCACCTTACGGTACGGCTTGCACACAACAACGCGGCGAATTGGACAGCTCACCCATCCCCTGAACTAAAGTTGCATTCGTGTCTGAAACCTCGCGCTCCAACGATGCAACTGCCCACGCCACCGGCGCCGCAGCGCCCGAGGTGCTCTACCGCGAACGACAGTGGGTGCCGTGGTACTGGTGGGCGGCCGGAATCGGCCTGACGTTACTCCTTGCCGCCCAGTTTGCGCTGAACCGCAACGTCTGGTGGTTCATCGTGCCGCTGGTAGTCATCGGCGCGCTCGTCGCGTGGTTCCTCACATGGCTGTCCAACACCACAGTGTCCGTCGAGCGCGACCCGGACGGCTCGTGCTGGCTCCGCGTCGGCGAGGCAAACCTGCCCGCAGACGCGGTTGATCGCGCGATGGTCGTCCCCCGCTCCGCGCGGCAGAACGCGCTCGGCCGCCAGCTCGACCCGGCGGCGTACCTCGTTTCACACGCCTGGGTCCCCGAGCACGCGCTCATCGTGTTGAACGACCCAGAGGACCCAACCCCCTACTGGCTCATCTCCTCGAAGCACCCCGAGGCGTTGCTCGCCGCGTTCGTCCCCGAGAAAGCCCCTGCCGACGGGGCTGCGTAAGGCTTACTCGCAGTCCAGGCAGTACTTCGAGCCGTCATCGGCCGTGTACGCCAGGCGCTTCTTCTTTTGCACCAGGAAGCAGGAGGCGCAGGTGAACTCGTCGTCCTGCCGGGGCTTGACCTCTACGTTGAGCTCCTCACCGGACAGATCCTGCGCGGGGATTTCCACTGGCTCGACGATCTCGCCGTCGTCGTCCATGCTGCTGCCGGCTACTTCTGCGGCCTTCAGGCCTTCGAGCGAGTCGGTCTCAATCTCGTCGTCCTCGAGTCGGCGACGCGGCGCATCATAATCCGTAGCCATGGTGTTCTTCCCTCCAGCTCAACGTGCAAAAGTAAAAAGGTGCGGTGCTTTGTTTTGAGCGTCCTGCCAGGTCCTACCGGGTCCCACCAGGACGCGTTTGAGCGGAATACTAAAGCAAATGGCTCGATCTGTCACTTTCGCCCCCGACCAGGGGCGATGCTGCTAAGCGCCGACTCTCAAATCGCGCACTGCCCCCGCCTCCTCCAGCAGCCGCGGGAACGATTCCGCGAGCCCCGGAGCGCAGGCGTACATCAATGCGCCGTCACCGCCGCGATCGCGCAAGCCCGGGTGGTGCACCACCGCTCCCGCCTCGGCGGCAATCACCGCGCCGGCAGCGTAATCCCAGGGGTGCGTGCCGTGCTCGTAGTAGGCGTCCGCGCTCCCTTCAGCAACGCGGCAGAGGTCCAACGCCGCCGAGCCCATGCGGCGGATGTCGCGCACCTGCGGCAGGAGCGTGGTCAGGATCTGCGCCTGCTGGCCGCGCCACCCGGAGTCGTAGGAAAAGCCGGTCTCCACCAGAGCGGTAGCGGGACGGGAGGCCCGGGATGTGTGGATGGGGTGGGCGGTGGCGTCGCTAAGCACGAAGGCCCCGTGCCCACGGGCGGCGAAATAGGTGATGCCTCGGGCGACATCAGCGACCGCGCCAGCGACGAGCTCGCCGTGCACAGCGACGCCGACAGAGACCGCGTAGGCGGGCAGCCCGTAAATAAAATTCACGGTGCCGTCGATGGGGTCGATGACCCACTCAACGCCAGTCTCGCTCAGCTTCGACGCGCCCTCCTCGCCGATGACGCCGTCGCCGGGACGCAGCTCCGAGAGCTTGCCCACGACGCGCTCCTCGCACCCCTTGTCCACGGCCGTGACCGGGTCAACCTCGGACGTCTTGGTCTGCGCGACCATCTCCACGGAACCGTGCCTGGTTAGAAAGTCGCGCTGCTTGGCCACGAACCCGGCCGCGTCCTGCACGAGCTCAACGCACAGGTCGCGCAGCTCAGCTGGGGTGGGCGTGTTTGCGGTGCCATTGGGGGAAGTCTGCGTGCTCATAGTCCCCATCGTGCACCGACTTTCCAGGAAGCGCGACTCGCACCGCCCCTTTTATGCCCCACCTTTGTAAGCTGTGCCGTATGAGCGATACGACTGCAACTCATCTCGGATTCGGCGTGGACGTCGGCGGCTCGGGCATCAAAGGTGCCATCGTTGACATGGATACCGGCGAGTTTGTCGGCGAGCGTGTCAAGATTGCCACGCCCAAGCCCGCGACGCCCCAGGCCGTGGCCGACACCGTCGCGGAAATCGTGCGCGCGCACGACTGGCACGGGCCGATCGGCATCACCCTGCCGTCCGTCATCCGTAACCAGGTCGCGTGCAGCGCCGCCAATATCGACGAAGCTTGGATTGGCACCAACGTCCACGAGCTCTTCTCCGCAGCCCTGGACACCGAGGACATCGCGGTGCTTAACGACGCCGACGCCGCCGGTCTCGCCGAAGTCGCATTCGGGGAGCCCGAGGCCCGCGAGGGCGCCGTCATCTTCCTGACTTTCGGCACCGGCATCGGGTCCGCCTTCTTTATGGACGGCACCCTCTTCCCCAACACGGAGCTCGGCCACCTGGTCATCTCTGGCAAGGAAGCAGAGCATGTCGCCTCCTCCGCTGCCAAGGACCGCGAGGAACTCAGCTACAAGAAGTGGTCCAAGCGAGTCGACGCCGTCCTGCACGAGTACCAGCGCCTGTTCAGCCCGTCCGCGTTTGTGGTCGGCGGCGGCATCTCCCGCAAGGCGGACAAGTGGGTCCCGAACCTGACGGTGGACGTGCCAGTGGTCGCCGCGCGTCTGCGCAACCGAGCAGGCATTGTCGGCGCGGCAATGGCGGCGAACGAGCACGTTGCGCCGTAATTGATTGGTCCGGCCCAACCACAGATCCAGGACTCATGTACGGTGGGCACCGGACAGCAACCGCTCCTGCCCTCGTGGGACGCACCTTTCCGGCTCCGCGACACGAACGGCGCGTGAAAGATGCGGCACGATGGCGAGTGCTGGAATAGATTCAGCGCGCGGCCTGTTAGGATTGGCGTTCTAGAATTGGAACCATTGCGCAATCCGGCAGGATATGCATACGGATATTCTCGCAGGAAGCAGGGTTGCGCGCAGTGGAAGAAACCGAATCGGCGAAAGGGCGTACGTGGTAGCCAGCGAAGCATCAGGCAATAACACCGTGGAGAATGCAGCACAGGCATCCTCCGACGGTGGCGCAGGCAACGGTGCAAACGACGCCGCGGCAACTCCGGCGGCGAAGAAGACGGCCAAGAAGGCTGCAAAGAAGACCGCTCGGAAGAAGGCCACGAAGAAGACGGCGAAGAAGTCCGCTCGAAAGAAGGCCACCAAAAAGACGGCCAAGAAGACAGCCCGCAAGTCTGCGAAGAAGACCACCAAGAAGTCAGCGGCCAAGAAGGCGACCGCTGCACACGCAGGCGCCGAGGGCGTGGACGAGGACGAGCTGCGCACCGATGCGCTTGTCGACGATGCCGATACCGTCGACGACCGCGACGACGAAGATTACGATCCCGACCTCGCGGACGAGGACGCCGACTTTGATGACGAGCTCGGCGAGGACATCGACGAGGACGATCTGGACGGCGACGACATCGAAGATGACGAAGACGATGACTCGGACGACGAGGAAGAAGATTCCTCGTCCGTCTGGGACATCGAGGAGTCTGCCGCGCTGCGTCAGGCGCGCAAGGACGCGCAGCTGACCGCGTCCGCTGACTCCGTCCGCGCGTACCTCAAGCAGATCGGCAAGGTCGCGCTGCTGGACGCGGAGCAAGAGGTCTCCTTGGCCAAGCGCATCGAGGCCGGCCTGTACGCCCAGTACCGCCTGGACGAGATGGCGCGCGCCGCCGCTGAGGGCGACAAGGATGCCAAGCTCACCCCTGCGGTCAAGCGCGACCTCCGCGCGGTGGCCCGCGACGGCCGCAAGGCGAAGAACCACCTGTTGGAGGCAAACCTCCGCCTCGTGGTCTCGCTGGCCAAGCGCTACACCGGCCGCGGCATGGCGTTCCTGGACCTCATCCAGGAAGGCAACCTCGGCTTGATCCGTGCAGTGGAGAAGTTCGACTACTCCAAGGGCTACAAGTTCTCCACGTACGCCACGTGGTGGATCCGCCAGGCGATCACCCGCGCGATGGCGGACCAGGCCCGCACCATTCGTATTCCGGTGCACATGGTGGAGGTCATCAACAAGCTCGGACGCATCCAGCGCGAGCTGCTGCAGGACCTGGGCCGCGAGCCCACCCCACTGGAGCTGGCGAAGGAGATGGACATCACCGAAGAAAAGGTGATGGAGATCCAGCAGTACGCGCGCGAGCCGATCTCCCTGGACCAGACGATTGGCGACGAGGGCGATAGCCAGCTCGGTGACTTCATCGAGGATTCCGAGGCGGTCGTCGCCGTCGACGCGGTGTCCTTCACCCTTCTGCAGGACCAGCTCCAGGACGTGCTGCACACGCTCTCCGAGCGCGAAGCTGGCGTGGTACGCCTGCGCTTCGGGCTTACCGACGGCATGCCGCGGACTTTAGACGAAATCGGCCAGGTCTACGGCGTGACCCGCGAGCGCATCCGCCAGATCGAATCGAAGACGATGTCCAAGCTGCGCCACCCGTCGCGTTCCCAGGTGCTGCGCGACTACCTGGACTAGCCTTTCGCGGATAAAGCGGTGCCCCGCCCGGAATTCTCTGGGCGGGGCACCGCATTATGTACGGCTAAATTAGCCAAACTCGCGCTCCGCGACATCTTCTACGCACTTTTCGTAAGCGGCCGTGTCATCCACCAAGTGGTCGCACTCCCCGACGAAGGTGGAAACGAGTCCGACACCGATGAGCATAAACACCACGCTGAGCAGCGAGGCGATCGCGCCGAGAACGATGCCGGCGATGGCCATCCCCTTCCGCGCGCCCGGACCGGCGATCTTCTTCGCGCTCCGGATCCCCAAAATGCCGAGGATAATCGCGATAACACCGAGGAACACCCCGCCGACGATCGTAATGATTGCAAGCATGGCGAGGATACCCACGATCATGGCGGCAAGCGCCATGCCGTTGTTCTTCTGTACCCCATACGGCTCGCCCTGCGGGTACGCGCCACCGTAGGCGGCCCCGCCGTCGTACTGCCATTGCTGGCCTTGCTCGCCCGGCTGTGGCTGACCTGGCTGCGGGTACTGCCCGTAATCCGAGAACCCCTCGGGATGGCTGTACGGACCCTCCTGGTTCGGGTTATAACGATCTGTCATGGTCGTCTCCTTCACTCGTCGCCGTGCACTCGCCCACACTACCGGTCTTTTGCGCTACCAGCCACGCAAGTAGTCAATGCGTTGCTGCAGCTGCTCGGCGTTGCACAGTGCGGTCGGCGGCCCGCCGCACGCCTTCCTTGCCTCCGTGTGGATCGCGCCGTGCGGACGCCCCGTCTTGCCCGCGACGATGGAGACGCGCGTGTTCAGCTCCTTGCGCAGCCTGGGGATCTCATCCGCAGCGGTCTCGCCCCCGCCGCCGGTGGAGCCAGACTTGGACGGTGCGGCGCCGGGCCCAGCAGCGACCGGCTCGCCCAGCGTTTTCGCCCGTTCTGCGGCTTCGCGCTCCGCGGCCTTCCGCGCCTTCTCCTCCGCCTCGCGGGCGTCCAGCTGGTCGCTCTGCCGCTTGCGCAGCAGGGTCTTGACCTGTTCGGCGTCCAGCAGTCCCGGGAGCCCAAGGAAGTCTTGTTCCTCGGCGGAACCAGCTGCGGTCGCGGTGCCGTAGGTGGAGCCGTCGAAAATCAGCGAATCCAGCTCGGCGGACGCACCGATGGACTCGTAGCTCGGGCCCTCGTCGGGCTCGTTCTCTTGGCGGTTGGCTTGCTCAATGAGCTCGTCGGACCAGCCCTGCTCGCGGTGCGGCTTGCCCAGGACGTGGTCACGCTCCTCCTCCATGTTCTCCGCCAGCCCCAACAGCACGGGCACGGACGGCAGGAACACGGACGCGGACTCGCCGGGCATGCGGGAGCGAACGAAACGGCCGATTGCCTGGGCAAAGAACAGTGGCGTCGATGCGGAGGTGGCGTACACGCCGACGGAGAGGCGCGGGACGTCGACGCCCTCGGAAACCATTCGCACCGCCACCATCCACTCGTCGCGGGACGCCGAAAACTCCTCGATGCGGTCGGAGGACCCGGGCTCGTCGGAAAGCACCACCGTGACCGGCGTGCTGGAGATCCCCTCGAGCATCTTGGCGTAGGCGCGCGCCGTGGTTTTGTTCGTGGCGATGACCAGCCCGCCCGCGTCCGGCATGTTGGCGCGGATCTTGGTCAGGCGCGTGTGCGCGGCCTGCAGCACGAGGCGGATCCAGTCCCCCTTCGGGTCCAGTGCCGTCTTCCACGCGCGTGCCGTTTGCTCCGCGTTGAGCGGTTCACCGAGGCGGGCTGAGTATTGCTCGCCAGCGGAATCCCGCCATTCTGTCTCCCCGCTGTAGGCGAGGAAGACAACAGGGCGCACGACGCCGTCCTTGAGCGCGTGCGAGTAGCCGTAGGTGTAATCGGCCTCGGAGACGAGGTGTCCCTCGCCGTCCTCGTTGTAGCGCACGAACGGGATCTGCGAGTCGTCGGAGCGGAACGGCGTACCGGTGAGCGCGAGTCGGTGCTCTACGTCATTGTATGCCTCATAGACGCCGTCGCCCCAGCTCTTCGAGTCGCCGGCGTGGTGGATCTCGTCCAGGATGACCAAGCTGCGCCGCGCCGACGCGACTGCGTGGTGCTTGAACGGGTGCATACCCACCTGCGCGTAGGTGACCACGATGCCGTCGTAGGAGGGGTTCACCGCGGACGAGTTGGTGAAGTTGGGGTCCAGCGACAACCCGAAGCGCTTGGCCGACTCGGACCACTGGTGCTTCAGGTGCTCCGTCGGCACAACCACAATGAGCCGCTGCACCGTGCGGTCGGCCAGGAGGGTGCTCGCCAGCGTCAGCGCGAACGTCGTCTTTCCCGCTCCCGGCGTTGCCACGGCCATGAAGTCGCGCGGTTTTGTACGCAGAAACGAATCAAGGGCCTCTTGCTGCCATTTACGGAGCTGAGGCCCTGGTGTCGACGCTGTCACTTGCGGCGCAGCCCCTCATAAATCCGCTGGCAATCGGCGCAGACCGGGGACCCCGGCTTGGCCTGCTTCTTTACAGAGAACTTCTTTCCGCAGAGCGCGACAACCTGCTTCCCAGAGATCGCGGAATCCACGATTTGGTCCTTCCGCACGTAGTGGAAAAACTTTTCCTTGCCGTCCTCCGTGGTTGACGAGGTGTCCTCCCGGAGGTCGGGGCGCTCAAGAGTCTTCGTCGTCGTATTCACGCCTTCCATCATGCCCCAAAGTGGGTCGGAATTTGCAATGCCCCGCTACCCTTTGCGTTATGAGCGGATCTGACCACACCTTCCACCAACCCGAGTCGGGCGTGCCCGGTCCGCACCCGCACACGATCGACGCCCAGCCGGACGAGGAGCAGCCCCGCCGCCGCCGGCTCCGCCCGAGGCGCTCCCGGCGCGCGCTCATCACCGACGCAACGCGGACCCACGAGCAGGATCTGCAGAGCCGCGAAAAGCAGTATCTGTTGTGGCAGGGTGCGCGCGTGCCACTGATCGCCATCTCCGTCCTGTGCTCGGTGCTGGGCCATTGGTGGTTCGCCGCCCTTTTCTTCTCCATTTCGATCCCGGTGCCGTGGATCTCCGTCATGATTGCCAACGGCCAGGGCGAGGCGCGCGATAAGCGGGACAAAAACGTGTACAAGCCTGCGCTCGCCCGCGAGGAGGCCCGGCTCGCTGCGCAGGCCCGAGCGCAGTTGGAGGCAGGCCAATCGCGCTCTGGCGCCGACCGCTCCCCCGCTATCATCGAGTCCGATCCCGACGCCAGCAAGGAGTAGCCAATGCCTCTCGAACCGCTCCCCGAGTCTCTTCCCAGCGCCGTTCGCGCGCTTGCCGACGCTCTCGCGTCGACCGGTTTTACCGCCGACGGCATCGCCAAGCACCTCGGCCCCCACGCGACTGCGGCGCTCTACCGTGGCGAGCCGGGCGTCGTGCTCGCCGCCTGTGACGCTTCGCCGCTGTCGCGCCTGATCCGTTTCTTCTTGGTACGCGAGCCGGCGTCGCAAGCCCAGCTCGACGAGCTCCTTTCTCCTGACCTGGTGCGCATGCTTCTCGACGCCACCGTGATCCGCCCCTCCGCCAACGACCGGTTCGCCGTGGCCCTCGACCTGCGCCCCCACGTCCTCGCGGGGCAGGACCGACTGATCGTGTCGGACCTGGATGCGTCGATGACCGCGCACGTGCCGGGGCCCGACCACGTCCTGGGCGTTGGGTCGGCGTCGCTCTCGCTGCTCAGCGCCTCGCCGGAGACGCCGGTTGACACGGTGCTGGATCTCGGTTGCGGCTCGGGGGTGCAGGCGGTGGCGCAGGCAGGGGTTGCGCAGCGCGTGGTGGCGACGGATGTGCACCCGCGCGCCCTGGAGCTGGCTCGCGCGACGCTCGCTGCGAACCGGATCGACAACGTCGAGCTGCGCCAGGGCCCGTGGTTCGAGCCGGTTGCCGACGAGCGCTTCGACCGGATCGTAGCGAACCCGCCGTTCGTGGTGGGACTGCCCGAGGTGGGCCACGTGTACCGCGATTCGGGGTTGTCGCTCGACGGGGCAACCGAGCTCGTTGTCGGCCAAGCCCCCGCACACCTGGCGGAGGGCGCGACCGCGTGCATCCTCGGTGCGTGGGTCCACCGCACCGGCGAGAGCTGGCGCTCGCGCGTTGCTTCGTGGCTGCCCTCCCGCGGTGTGAGCGCCTGGGTCCTGGAACGCGATGTTGTCGACCCGGGCCAGTACGTCTCTACCTGGCTTGCTGATGAATCGGTCGACGTCCGCTCCCCAGAGGCCGTCGAGCGCACCGAGCGCTGGCTTGCACACTTCCGCGACAACGACGTCGAGGCCATCGGGTTCGGGTGGATCTTCCTCCGCGAGATCGGCGATAACCCCACCGAGATTACCGCCGAAGACCTCTCGCACCCGTTCACGGATCCCCTCGGGCCGGAGGTGGACGAGTACTTCACCAGGGCCGAATGGCTGCGCGGCAGGGACACCGACGACATCCTGGATGCCGCGTACATGGTCCGCCCGGGCGTGGCGCTGGAAAGGGTGAGCGTCGCCGACGCCGAGGCCGGGATGGGCTTTGCGCAGCGAGTCACGAGGGTTTCGCGTACTGACGGACCGCGCTTTACCCACGAGGTCGACGACGGTGTCGTCTCGATTCTCTCTGGCCTCCACCCACAGGGGTTGCCCCTGCGCGAGGTGGTGGGGGTGCTGGTGGCGTCGCAAGGCGTCGATGACCCGGCGGAACACACACGCCTTGAGAACAACGCAGCGGCGATTGTGGTGGATTGTGTGCGCCACGGCCTCGTCCTGCCCGCTGAGATTATTGCGAAGGAGTCCTGATGAAAGCTGTACTGACGCGAGTGGAGAGTGCTTCTGTCACCGTCGACGGGGAGGTCGTCGGGGCGATCGACTGCCCCGAAACCGGCGGCATCCTCGCCCTCGTCGGCGTGGGCCGCGACGACGCGGAGGACGCGTGGGAGAAGATGGCCCGCAAGATCGCGGAGCTGCGCATTCTCGACGGCGAGCGCTCCGCCCAGGACGCCGGCGCGCCCGTCCTCCTGGTCAGCCAGTTCACCCTCATGGGGCGTACAGCGAAGGGACGCAGGCCGTCGTGGGCGGATGCGGCGCCGGGCGAGGTAGCTGCACCGGTAATTGCCAAGATCGCAGAGGAGCTCCGCAGCCGCGGCATCACGGTCGAAGAGGGCCGGTTCGGCGCGATGATGGACGTGGCGAGCGTCAACAGCGGGCCGTTCACGGTCCTCGTCGAGGCGTGACACGGGGCGAAACCTGGCCGCTACCCACGTTCTAGGGAAGAAGTTCCTGGAGTGATGCTGAGAGTCGAGCGAGGCAGACGCGCGTTGCATAATATTTACGCTCAGCCGGAACAATCGGGAGCGTTGCTCCGTTTGATCTATAAGACTGAACTTACGGTTCGAACCCCTTTCAAGGAGGCAGCTCTTCATGACTCAGCCGGACCACGCTCGTGATGCGGGCAACGAAGACAACGTTGACCGCGGTAGCCGCCGAAATCAGACCAATGACAATCCGTCGGCGGACCTCGTGCGCGTGTACCTCAACGGTATCGGTAAAACGGCACTGTTGAACGCTGAGGAAGAGGTCGAGCTGGCCCAGCAGATCGAGGTAGGCCTTTACGCCCAGCACCTGCTGGACGACCCGGAGGTCACGCTCACCCGCGCCAAGAAGCGTGACATGAAGATCCTGGCCAAGGAAGGGCGCAAAGCGCGCTCACACCTGCTGGAAGCCAACCTGCGCCTCGTGGTCTCGCTGGCAAAACGGTATACGGGGCGCGGAATGCCGCTGCTGGACCTGATCCAGGAAGGCAACCTCGGGCTGATCCGTGCCATGGAAAAGTTCGACTACGCCAAGGGGTTCAAGTTCTCCACCTACGCCACCTGGTGGATCCGCCAAGCCATCACGCGCGGGATGGCGGACCAGTCGCGCACGATTCGCCTACCAGTCCACTTGGTGGAGCAGGTGAATAAGCTCTCGCGCATCCGCCGCGAGATGTACCAGTCCCTGGGCCGCGAACCTACGAATGAGGAGCTTTCCGAGGAGTCCGGCATCGAGGAGTCCAAGATTGAGATGCTGCTGCGCCAGTCGCGCGACCCGGTGAGCCTGGATATGCCCGTCGGCGCGGACGAGGAGGCGCCGCTCGGTGACTTTATCGAGGACGCTGAGGCGACGGACGCCGAAGACGCTGTGGTCTCGACTCTGCGCCACGACGACATCGAGGACATCATCGCGGGCCTGGAGGAACGCGAACAGGACGTGATTCGCCTGCGCTACGGCCTGACCGACGGCGTGCCGCGCACCTTGGACCAGATTGGCCGCCAGTTCGGCCTGTCGCGCGAGCGCGTGCGCCAAATTGAGCGCGAGGTTATGGCCAAGCTGCGCGTCGGCGACCGCGCCGACCGGCTGCGCGACTACGCCTAGGGCACCGCGCGTACACTTGCAGGGCTTGGATGGTCTGTGCTCGAAATGACTCACGCAGACCGTCTGCACAGAGTGACTCAGAGGGAGAGGCAGCATGCGTGATCTCGTCGACACGACCGAGATGTATTTGAGAACTGTGTACGAGCTTGAGGAAGAAGGCATCACGCCGCTGCGCGCGCGCATCGCGGAGCGCCTTGAGCAATCCGGCCCGACCGTCTCGCAAACGGTGTCGCGCATGGAGCGCGACGGCCTGCTCGTGGTCCAGCCGGACCGCTCCCTCGCGCTTACCCCGGCGGGGCGCCAGCGCGCCACCGCAGTGATGCGCAAGCACCGCCTGGCCGAGCTGCTGCTGACCGACGTCCTACAGCTCAACATCGCGCAGGTCCACGACGAAGCGTGCCGATGGGAGCACGTCATGAGCGAGGACGTGGAGCGCCGCGTCGTCGCCGTGCTGGGCAACCCGACCCGCTCCCCGTTTGGCAACCCGATCCCGGCGTTGGAAGAGCTCGACGCCACGCCAAGCTCCGAAACCGCGTACGGCACCCGCGCGAGCGACCTCGAGCTCGACGGCCCGACCGAGGTCACGGTGGTGCAAGTGAGCGAGATCTTGCAGCAGCTCTCCGCAACCGTCTCCCCGACTGTCGGCGTCGCGTCCTTCGTCGGCTCGCAGGTCACCCTCGAGCAGCACGACGGTGGCGCGATCATGCTCACCACCAAGGACGGCGAACGCGTCGAACTCTCACCCGAACTCGCGCACGCACTGCGCGTCACCCCAGTGGAGGATTAACCCGTGAAGCTTGTAGTCACCGGCGGTGCCGGCTACGTGGGCAGCGTATGCGCTGCTGTGCTCGTCGAGGCTGGCCACGACGTCATCGTCATCGACGACTTCAGCACCGGCAACCGCGACGCCGTCCCCAACGGGGCAACGTTGGTCGAGGGCCATATTTCCGACGTCATCGACCGCGTCCTGTCCGCCGGCGACGTCGACGGCGTGCTCCACTTCGCCGCCCGCTCGCTGGTCGGCGAATCCATGGAGGTTCCCGCCGAGTACTGGCGCGACAACCTCGAGGTCTCACTCACCTTGCTCAACGCGATGCGCGCACACGGCGTGCACTCGCTCGTGTTCTCCTCCACCGCCGCCACCTATGGCGAGCCGGAGGCAGTGCCCATCACCGAGGACGCCCCAACCCGCCCCACCAACACCTACGGGGCGACGAAGCTGTCCATCGATTACGCCATCACCTCCTACTGCCAGGCCTACGGCATCGGCGCGACGAGTCTGCGGTACTTCAACGTTGCCGGCGCGTACGGCGACTACGGCGAGCGTCACCGCACCGAGACGCACCTCATCCCCATCGTGCTGCAGGTTGCCCTCGGCCAGCGCGACGCCATCAAGATGTTCGGCGACGACTGGCCCACCACCGACGGCACCTGCGTTCGCGATTACATCCACGTGAGGGATCTTGCCGACGCCCACGTGCTCGCACTCGAGGCGAATACCCCAGGCACCCACGAGATCTACAACCTTGGCTCCGGCGACGGCTACTCCGTCCGCCAGGTCGTCGAGATGTGCCGCGAGGTCACCGGCCACGAGATCCCGGCCGAGGTCGCACCCCGCCGCGCCGGCGACCCGGCCGTGCTCATCGCCTCTTCGGACAAGATCAAGCGCCAGCTGGGCTGGAACCCCACGCGCACCGACCTGCGCACCATCGTCCAAGACGCGTGGGACTTCACCTCCGCCCGCCACGGGGGTGCTTGAGTCACGCCGCCTGCTCGCGGAGCAGGTCGTCCCACGACTCGCGGCACCCGGCGAGTGCGGTGTTGACCATCCCTTGCCACTCGCCGATCGCCATCAGCTGGCGCTGCACCGCGGACAGCGAATGCCCTGGCACCTCGTCCTGGGCCGCGCGCAGCGCCGCGAACGCCCACGGCTCCAGGCCCGACGCCGCCGCTGCGAGCGCCCACAAGCTCAGCGCGTTCGCGCGGATGACGCCCGTAAAGTTTCGCGCGATGAGCAGCAGCGCCTGAGCGGCCGTCGCGGAGTGCTCGAGGACGTCCTCGACGAGACAATCGCGCAGCTTACTGCGGGACAGCAGCGAGGCCAGCAGGACGATCTCCTCGTCGTCGCGGAAGCAGTCGCTCAACTGCAGCGGCCGGCGTGACGTCCCCGCCGGAAACTCCGGGTTGCCCGCGCCGCCATGGATGAGCGTCACGCAGCCGTCCTCGATCAGGTTGATGGCGTCCCACCTGTCGCCGCAGCCCTCGCCGGCGCCTGCCGGGTGCGGCGCGAGTTGTTGGATGAGACGGCGGCCGGAGTGATACGCGGCGTCGTAAAGCGCGCGGCATCGGCGCAGGTCGCCGGAATTGTCGGATTCGAAGAATAGGTGCATGTCCTCGCGACGAAGCTCTGGAAGCATGCCGTTGTCAAGCAATCCGCGCATGGTTGGCGCGTGCACGATCGACGGCACGGTGCCGGAGAAGTAGGAGGCGGGGGCGGCGGTGCGCTCGTGGTGTGCGGGGAAGAGTTGGGGGCTGGTGGCGTCGAAAAGCAGGGTGTAGGGCGTGCCCGCGGCGATCTCGGAGACGTGCCAGCACGCGGCGATTGGCGGGAGGTCGAGTTGGGTATCCAGAGACTGCAGGAAGTAGGCGGTTTCCATCGCCAAATCCGAGTTCGGGATGCGGGTGATGATGACGGCGAGGTGGAGGTCCTGGTGGGCGTCGAAAAGCGCGCGCAGCCCGAACGCGATCTGCTCCTCACTCGCCAGATCGGCGCGCACGATCGGACCAACCGTGTACGAGGTGGCATCCTCGCCGGCGTGGCTCAGACCGATGAGGACGAGGGATTCTTGCGGGTAGAAGCCGAGCGCGCCTGGGATGCAGGCGATGAGTTCGGCGGGGCCGTACGGCGGGTTGTAAGGGCGGTGGTCATTGGCGTCAAAGTTTCGTGATTGCTTCATACATATTGGACGCAAAAAGCACCGCCTCGGTTCCCTCGGCCGAGAAACTTCTTTACTGCGGTATCATTGTTGCCACCTTGGCGCGGGACGCGTGGAATAGTTTCACCCCTGGCGTAGTTGTCTTTGATAATGCGAAAAGGTACGCCACCCGGCACTTGTCCGGGCTATGTGGCGTACCGCGAGATCATTTGGGAGGAAGCACATGTCTGATACGTCTCGCATGTATGAACTGGAATACCCGGCACCCTCCGTCGGCGAGGAATCCGCGAACGGCCCGGCGCTCGTGGTGGCAATGCAGGGTTACGCCGACGCCGGCCACGCCGTCGAGGGAGCCGCCGAGCACCTCAAGGCTGCGCTGGACTCCCGCACGCTCGCCACGTTTAGCAACGACGAGCTCATTGACTACCGCTCGCGCCGCCCCGCGGTGACCATCGCGCAGCACGAGATCACGGACATCGATGACCTGCAGCTGGACCTGCGTGTGCTTCGTGACGAAGCAGGGCGCTCCTTCCTCCTCCTGTCCGGCCCCGAGCCCGACTTGCGGTGGGAGGCGTTCAGCGAGGCCGTGAGCGACCTGGCGCAGCGCTTCGGCGTCGCGCAGACGATTTGCCTCTACGCGGCGCCTATGGGCGCCCCGCACACCCGCCCGCTGGTCGTCTCGGCGCACGGCAACAGCAGCGAGCTGGTGGGCAACATGTACACCTTCGACGGCATGGTCACGGTGCCCGGCTCTGCTTCGATCCTCATTGAGCGCGCCCTGCACAAGCGCGGCAAGCCCGTCGCCGGGTTTACGGCGCACGTGCCCCACTACGTGGCGTCGTCCCCGTACCCGCACGCGACGTTCCAGCTGCTCCAGTCCATCGAGGATGCGACCAAGCTGAAGTTCCCGCTGCGCGCGCTGGAGTCGGACATCACGCGGGTGTCGCAGCAGCTGGCCGAGCAGATGGCCGGTTCCGACGAGATCGCCCACGTGGTCCACGCGCTGGAGGAGCACTACGACAAGGAGATCAGTGACTACCGCGAGCGCCACCCGCAGGCCATGATGCCGGGCGAGGCGCAGGTGCCGAGCGGCGAGGAGATCAGCGATGCGTTTGAGAACTACCTCACCGCCATCGAGGACCGCGATCGCGTGCTCGGCCAGGACGAACAGCAGCTGAGCCTGCCGTTCGGCGACGACGAAAACAATTTGCTGATGGACCACTTCCTCATCGACCCTGAAGACCCTGCAGACCCGGAAAAACCGGACGACGAGTAGGTTTCGCCCCTCGGCTACGGTGGTGAGCGTGACTTTATCTGACATGCTCGCCGATCTCGCCGACGTCCCCGCACCGCTTCTCGACGAAGCCGCGTGGAACTCCTTCCTCTCCTGGACCTCGTCCCGCGGTATTTCGCTCTACCCGGCTCAGGAAGAAGCGTCGCTCGCGCTGCTCGCCGGTGACAACGTCATCCTCGCCACCCCCACCGGCTCCGGCAAGTCCCTGGTGGCCAACGCGGCGCACTTCATCGCCCTAACCCGCGGGCAGCGCACGTTCTACACCGCGCCGATCAAGGCGCTGGTCAGCGAGAAGTTCTTCGCGCTGTGTGAAATCTTCGGCGCCGAAAACGTCGGCATGATGACCGGCGACGCGACGGTCAACGGGTCCGCGCCGATTATCGCGGCGACGGCGGAGATCGTCGCAAATATTGCCCTGCGCGAGGGCAAGGACGCGAAGATCGACCAGGTGGTCATGGACGAGTTCCACTACTACTCCGAGCCCGACCGCGGCTGGGCCTGGCAGGTACCGCTTCTTGAGCTGCCGAAGGCGCAGTTCCTGCTCATGTCTGCCACCCTCGGCGACACCGCTTGGCTGGAGAAAGACCTCACCGAGCGCACGGGCCGCCAGACCACCTATGTCGGCGGGTCCGAGCGCCCCGTCCCGCTCGATTTCCACTACGTGTTCACCCCGGTCCACGAGACGATCGAGCAGCTTCTCGACGATGGCAAGGCCCCCATCTACGTCGTCCACTTCTCCCAGCGCGAAGCTACCGAGCGCGCCCAGGCGCTGACCAGCCTGAAGATCATCACCGACGAGGAGAAGCGGCGCATCGCCGAAGAGATCGGCTCGTTCCGCTTCACCACAACCTTTGGCAAGACGCTGTCCAAGCTGGTGCGGCGCGGCATCGGTATCCACCACGCCGGCATGCTGCCCAAGTACCGCCGCTTGGTGGAGCGGCTCTCACAAACCGGCCTGCTCAAGGTGATCTGCGGTACCGACACGCTGGGCGTGGGCATCAACGTGCCGATCCGCACCGTCGTGATGACCGGCCTGGCCAAGTACGACGGGACGCGCCAGCGCATCCTCAAATCCCGCGAGTTCCACCAGATTGCGGGCCGGGCCGGGCGCGCCGGCTACGACACGGAGGGCACCGTTGTCGTGGAGGCGCCGGAGCACGAGATTGAGAACGTAAAGCTGCGCAGGAAGGCCGGCGACGACCCGAAGAAGCGCAAGAAGCTGCGGAAGAAGTCCGCCCGCGACGGCGAGGTCTCCTGGTCCGAGGACACGTTCAACCGGCTCACCACCGCAGAGCCGGAAGAGCTGACCAGTCAGTTCAGCGTGTCCAACTCGATGCTGCTCAACGTGGTGGCCCGCCCGGGCGACGGCTATGAGCACATGCGACACCTGCTGCGCACCAACCACGACTCGCGAGCGAAGCAGAACCGAGACATCCTTACCGCGGTCGACTTGTTCCGCGGGCTGATCAACGCGGGCGTCGTCGAGCGCACGCCCGACTCGCCCGCATTCCGCCCCTACACGCTCACCCGGGAACTGGACCGCGACTTTGCGCTCAACCAGCCGTTGTCACCGTTCGCGCTCGCGTTCCTCACCATCTTGGACCCCGAGTCCGACACCTACGCGCTCGACGTCATCTCGACGTTTGAAGCAATTCTCGACGACCCCCGACAGCTCCTCCAGGCGCAGCAATCCGCCGCCCGCGGCGAGGAAATCGCCGCGCTCAAGGCGGACGGCGTGGACTACACCGAGCGAATGGCGCTCATCGAGGACGTCACCTATCCGAAGCCGCTTGCTGACGAACTCGACGAGGCCTTCGACACATTTTGCCAGGGCAACCCGTGGGCGAAAGAGTTCGAGCTCGCACCGAAGTCCGTCGTGCGCGACATGATCGAGCACGCCATGACGTTTTCCGACCTCATCGCCACCTACGGCCTCGCGCGCAGCGAGGGAGTGGTGCTGCGCTACCTCACCGACGCGTGGCGCACGCTGTCCCATTCCGTCCCCGAAGCCAACATGAACGAGGAGCTCGAGGACATCATCGTGTGGCTCGGGGAATTGATCCGCCAGGTGGACTCGTCGCTTATCGACGAATGGGCGCACATGGCCGACGAAGACTCCCCCATCGACCAGGCGACGCTGGACCGCGAACTGGCGTTCGGCGTCGAGGACCCGAACGCCCTCACCGCCAACCGGCGCGCCTTCACCATCATGGTCCGCAACGCCTTCTTCCGCCTCGCCGAACTTTTCGCGCTGGAGAAGGAGCGCGAGCTGGACGAGATGTTCGACTACCTTGACCCGGACGCGCGCCCCGACTTCCCCGCCGGGATGGACGACTACTTCGACGAGTACGACGACGTCGACACCGGTCCCGACGCTCGTGGACCCGAGTACTTCCGGCTTGGCGACACCACCGGGCGCACCTGGGAGGTCACCCAGATCCTCAAGGACCCGGAGGACGACAACGCGTTCCAATTCCACGGCGTCGTGGACTTGGACGCCTCCGATGAGGCGGGAGAGGTCCGGCTCCGATCTTTGGAATTGCGGGAGGGGTAGCTCTTTTGGGGGTGGCGTGGCGTCGATAAGCATGCCCCTTTTCTGTGGATAGACAGGTACGTGAGCTGGGCTTTTCATGTGCGCCGCTGCATAACTTGCATAATATGCAGTGCGTAAAATTCACCCAGCGAACGTGACATTCACCTCACTGGCTTGCGGTACATTGTTGTTCCAAACACAATCCGACAATTTGTGAGGAGTAACACAATTGACTCGTGCGCTCGTGATCGGCGCAGGCATGACAGGCCTGTCCACCGCATGGTTCCTGCAGGAATACGGGTACGACGTTGAGGTCGTAGACAAAATTGGCGTCGCGGGCGGCTCCTCGTGGGGCAACGCCGGCTGGCTCGCGCCCGGCAAGACGATCCCGCTGTCCAACTCCAGCCTCTGGGCGTACGGGCCGACCGCGCTCTTCGATCGCAACGCCGCGCTCTCCGTCCCCGTGCGCGTCGACCCGAAGCTGTGGGCGTTCTGCGCGCAGTTCATGGCGCACGCCACGCAGCGCGCGTGGGACAAGACCATGGCCGGCCTGACCCCTGCCGACATGGCCTCGCTCGCCGCCTTCGACGACCTCGAAGCGGGCGGCGTGACCTCAAAGTCCTACCGCTCGCCGTACATCATCGGCTTCGAGTCACAGTCGCAGGCCAAGGGCTTCCTCAAGGAGGTCGACGGGGCCATCCGCCACGGCCAGGAGATCCCGTTCGAGCCGATTTCGCTTGACGACGCCCGCGAGCACGCCCCCATGCTCACCGACAATGTCAAGGCGATCTACCGCATGCAAGGCCAACGCTTCATCGAGCCCGGTCCTTACTGCCAGGCCATCGCCGACTCGTTCACCGCGCGCGGCGGCACCATCACCACCGGCGCCGAAGTGACGAAGGTGACCTCCACCCGCAAACCGGCCGTGCAGCTGTCCACGGGCGAATGGAAGCCTGCCGACGTCGTCGTGATCGCCACCGGCGCCTGGATGCCCGCACTGGCGCGCGAGCTGGGCGTCACCACCATGGTGCAGGCGGGTCGCGGCTACTCGTTCAGCGTGGAGACGGAGACCGTGCCCGAGTGCCCCGTCTACCTGCCGGAGCAGAAGATCGCCTGCACGCCGTACCAGGGCCGCCTGCGCGTGGCGGGCACGATGGAGTTCCGCGGCCCCGACGAGGCGTTCCAGCCGGGCCGCGTCGCCTCCATGATCCACGCGACGAAGCCGATGTTCCGCGGCATCGACTGGGACGCCCGCCAGGACGAGTGGGTCGGCTCGCGCCCCGTGACCCCGGACGGCCTGCCGCTCGTCGGTGCGACCAAGGTGCCCAACGTGTACACCAACGGCGGCCACGGCATGTGGGGCATCGTCCTCGGCCCGGTGTCGGGCAAGATGCTGGCCAAGCAGATCGCCACCGGCGAGGTGGACCGCACCATCGAGCCGTTCGACCCGCTGCGCAGCCCGTTCGCCGGCCTGTAGGCCGCCGCCTTTCGGGCATGCGTGTATGCGCCAGGGGCGCTGGCGCATGCGGTGGCTAATGCGCGGGTCTTCGGTGCGGCGCGCGGGCGGTGTGGTCGGTGCCGGTGGGGGTGGCGTTTCCGTATGGCGAGACGTAATAGATCTGTCCGTCCCGCCGTTCGGTGTGGCCCCGGGCGCCGGTCGCGGCCTGCGAGTTGTGGTACTGGCACAACCAACCAAGGTTGGCGGGCGTGGTCTCGCCGCCGTGGCGGTGTTCGCTCATGTGGTGCGCCTGGCAGCGTGTGGCTGGTACGGTGCAGTCTTTCCAGGTGCACG
>NZ_VNKN01000023.1:0-15621 GCF_007786415.1 Corynebacterium sp. NML180780
CCACACCAGGCTGAAGTCGACGCTAGGCAACGGCTATGTCACCATCGCCGAACACCGCCAAGCACTTGGAGTCTAAACAACAACACACAAGCCCACGGGGGCACTCCAACAAAACATCCGCAGGCCCTTTTTGTCGCATCTTCGTCAGGGTGATCTCGTCATGTGGGTGCCGAGAGCAATGACGAGGCCGATACTCGCCGCAATGCTCAACCCCCACCGATCCTCCCTACGGCAACGCAGAACCCCCTCGCACACTCGCGTTCTAAATGGGGGGGGTGTTGAACGCTCTTCCGGCTTCGGGGGGGTGAGCCGTGGGCGAAGGGGCCTGCTCATTGCAGTATGGCACGGATTGCCCAATACGTCTACCCCGGCAGCGCCTCACACGCACCAAATCAAGAAAAACCCAGCTCAGAGTAACGAATTTCGCACTACCCCCACCCGTTTCACCCGGCGCATTCCCCTCGCCTGGCGTACTATGTCAGCGCACAGACAGTCCGCATGCACCTCATCTCCAGCCCCGAAATCCGAAGGCGCCATGACCCGCTCCACGCACGACACGCCCACGCAAAAGCAGCACGACCAGCACGCGTCTTCCCGCCGCGCCGAGGACCTCACGCCCGATGAGGCCAACGACGTCCAGATAAACCTGGCCTACGACCTGCAGGGTGCCAAGTTTGACCTGCCCGCGGACTTCGAGGCCACGAAGGACGAGCTCCCGGAGTGGCGCCTCGCGCACTTCGCGGTGATTGTCCCGCTCCCGGTGGGGGCCTTCGACGGCGCCGATTTCACCCGCTGGGCGCCGGGCCGTTTCCGCGGCATCAAGTCGATCCAGGTCCCCGCGTTCGACGAGGCGCGCAACACCTACCGCAACCCGGAGACCATGGAGCGGGAGCGGAAGCTGGATCAGCCGGCCTGGAGGTATTCGCCGCGCGTCTTCCACCGCGGCGCGAACGTGCATTTCCGCAGCCCGCTCAATGAGTCGATGGGCGCGGACGCGCTGGACGCGAAGGGCGGGGCGTCGGAATTCGCCCCCTCGCGCAATCGCCACGGCATGAGCGTCTCGGCCCGCCGCTTCCTGTTCCAGCCGGACATCACCCCGGAAAACGGCAAGGAGCCGCCAGCGGATCCGCGTCAGGCTCCCGTGGACTCGAGCTTTTCGCTTATCGACGCCACAAATCCCCTCGCCTCCGTCACCCTCACCTGCGCTGAGCTCCTGGACTACCAGGGCCCGGAGCTCAAGTACGCCGATACTGCCAACCAACTCGACACGCCGGACACACCAGACACGGACGCGCGGGAGTTCCGCAACCAATTCCTGGTGCTCCACGTGGTTGCGGAGCACTGTTCCGGCGACGCGTTCGAGGCGGTGTCGAAGTCGTTGCACCGCCCGCGCAGCAAGGTCAAAGTGGGGCGGCCCGGCGAGGAGCCGCGGACCAGGAACCTCCTCGAGATGTGCTTCGATAGGGTCAACGAGGTCCTCGGCGGCGCACAGCTGCAGGTCAGCCGCGGCGGCACCGCCTACGTGAAGGGGGATCGCCGGCGCCCGCTGGCAACGCGCCCCTACACCACGATCACGGCGATCCCGGCCTGCGACGAGCCCGCGTTGCCCCGCCGCATGCGCAGCTCTCTCCGCGAGGGCTTAGGCACCTGGACGCGCCACGACGCGTGGGCGTGGTTCTTGGCCACACGCGCCGACGATTACAGTCCGGAGCTCACGGCGATGGACCAGGTCTCGCTGGACGCGTCGCGGGTGCAGCTGTTCCAGGATTGGACGGTGCATTCTGATGAGAACGGGCTGGCGGTGGTGCGCCGCTCGCCGATTGAGAACCGCAACAACAACTTCTGGATGCTCACCGGCACCCGCCTCGTCGACCTGGCCATCCTGGTCCGCCGGGCGGACAACTACCTGTCCGTGATGGCGAAGCAGATGCGTCGCATGTCCTTCGGCTCCGAGGAGTTGGAAGCGGTCCGCCGGAAGCCGGAGTGGGACGACGAGGACGTGGAGTTGGCGTCGAAAATCTTGCGCTCCAGCTTGCGCGACTTCGAGGACATTCAGACGGAATTTGTCATCTTCCGCGACTACCTCTGGTACGAGTCGGTGAGCGGCCGGCCGGTGGATACGGCGGTGCTGCATCACATGCTCAAGGAGACCGGTACGCGCGACGATTTCCACGAGGTCGCGTCCGAGCTGGAGCTGCGCAAGGACATTTACAAGACGCAGGGCGATGCGATCCGCGTGGCGCTGGATAACGTGAAGCGCCGACGCGCGGAGCAGGCGCAGGATCGCCGCGAGCAGTTCAACATCAACCTCGCGATCGTCGGTACCGCCCTGGCCATCCCGGGCCTGATCGATCTGTGGCCGCGCGACGATTCCTCGTACGGCGCCTTCGTCATCTCGGTGATTCTGGTGCTTACCATCACGGCATTCCTGCTCAGCCCGAAGCTGCGCGGCGTCTTCCGCCCAAACCAGAACTCAAAGTATAACTCACACGCAAACCATAAAGCAGCAGCTCACGGCGATAAACACCAATCCTGAATGCGACTTTGAGTTATGGTTCGGGGCATGACCCGCGCCAGCTAGCTTGAGCTAGCTTGAGCCCGAAGTTGGCCAGTGTGGGAGTGCGTACCGCTGATTCTTCGCGTTCCAGTACTTCTCGGTAAACGTAATCTCACCAATTTCGGCCATTCGTTTGAGCGCCGGAGTCATTTGGCCATAGCTCATGCCAGTCTGCTCACCAATCTCCCGCTTGGTCAGTGGGTGACCCGCATTCTCCAGGACGTGCTGAATGAGTTGGATCTTCTCTTCCAGGCGGAGATATTTCCGATTTGGAACGTCAGGGTCCGAATCTTCCCGCCGCGTGGTGGCGCTGCCGTCCGCGTGGTTGCGTGCAAGGTCGTCTTCCGCGTCGTGCCGGAAGGAATATACGGTGCCTCCGGCTTGTCCTCGAGTAGTGGCGAGGCCGTACTCCACGAGCTGTTGTAGCTCTGTCCGCGCCCGAGTCGAGTCCATGGGGAACTCCTCGCGGTACGTTGCGTTGGTGAGCTCTTCGCCGTTGCGCATCCGTATCAGCGCGTGGCGTTGCGCAGTGGAGAACCTCTCCCCGCCTGGTAGGCGCGATGCCCACGCGACGTCATCTTCGGAGAGCATCGTTGAGGATGTCAAGATCGCCTGGAAATCGATGACGCGGTCCTTGAAGTAGGGGGCGGGCAGGAAGGCGTCGTGAAGCGCCTCACGTACAGCGGGAATACCTGTTGCGCTTGCCTCAATGACGCGGTTGCCCCTCGACGTCTTCACCGCGGTGCACATGCGGTACAAAACGGGGTTTCTGGCGCGGGGGCCGGTGTTGCCCAACTCGCGCTCGGTCAGCCCCCACAGCCCACCAGGGTTCACCACGATGAGTTTGTCCTGCTGCTTCACCACCTGGGTGTACGCGAGCAAGCTGGCGGGGGAGAGGTCGCGGTGGACGAGCGCGTTGGCAACGATCTCGCGGATGGCCAAGATGGGTATCTCCGGAACGTCTTTGCCGTGGCCGTCCGAGAACGTGATACTGGTTTGCAGGTGATCGGTCACCCAATCCACTACTGCGTCCAGCAGATCAGGGACGGGACCCGTGAACTCTTCCTTATCGCGCATGCGGACCGATTTGGGGTCGGACGGATTGCGTGTGACATGCGCTTTCACCGTGAGCGGCAAGAATTGCTGTGGGTGGATGCCCAGTGCGTAGACCGCTGCAACGGTTGGCTCACCCGTTTCCGGCGCGACGACATTGGTTTTGATGAGCTGCTCTTGCCTCGGCAAACGGGCGAGTCGCTTCGATTGGGAGAGTTCTCGTTCCAGATACTGTTCGAGAAGTTCTGGGTCCAGGTCACGTTCAACGCTTGCACCTTCGACCGGGGCGCGGTCGTGCTTGGGCACGCCCCGCTGCGAGACGAGGAAGAGTTCTTCGTTTGAGTCAAGCTCGTAATCGCCGTCGCCGCTACGGATGTAGGCCGGGCCCCCTCTACCGACTCGAAATGGCTTCCGGTCCGACGGTTGGGGCGGCACGACGCACTGGAGTACCGTTTTGCCTTCGATAGTCGCGGTTTCTATCGCTCCGAGTTGGAGGGGAGGCACGATTTTTTGCCGTGCCTTGTTTGCCAATTGGCTCTCCATGGTTTTGGGGTCAGCAATGCCGGTCACCGGGAAGGTGCCACCGTCCTCGGCCACGCCAAGCAGGATCACCCCGCCCTCCGGCATGTTCCCGAAAGCGGAGAGTGTCTCAGTAATGCTCTCTGGAAGACCGCCGGAGGCATCCTTGGCTTCGATCCGGTAGGTATCGTTGCCAATGTCTCGCAGCTTTTCGACGTATTCGCGAACGGTATTCTGACTCACCTTGCAAAGTATAACTCAAACCCGAACTCAAAGTATAACTCAAACGAAAACCATAAAGCAGCAGCTCACGGCGATAAAGGCCAATCCTGAATGCGATTTTGAGTTATGGTTTGAGTGCGATTGTTGGAAATCGAACTCAGAGTTCGCGCCCGCTTATCGACGCCCCGTCGCCCCACCCCAACACCACCCACACAGCACACCCCTCACAGCCAACTACCATGATCGGCATGACTCCCGCCGACGCCAGCACCGCAGCCAGCGCCACCTCAACCCCCGTCTACGCCCCCGGCCTCACGGTCCGGGTCCGCGACGAGCTGTGGCTGATCACCAAGGTCACGCAGGCGGTGGACGGCTTCCTGCTCACGGTGCGCGGCCTGTCGGACTTCGTGCGCGACTCCACCGCCAGCTTCTACACCGCCATCGACCACGTGGAGGTGGTGGACCCGGCGCGGGTCCGCGTCGTCCCAGACGACTCCCCCGGCTACCGCACGTCGCGCTTGTGGCTGGAGACCACGCTGCGCCAGACCCCGGTCCCGCTGTACCAAGACGAGCTGTCGGTGGCGGAGGACATGCTCATGGACCCGCTGGACTACCAGCTCTCGGCGGTGAAGAAGGCGCTGTCGGATGAGAACCTGCGCCCCCGCATCCTCATCGCGGACGCCGTCGGCCTGGGCAAGACGCTGGAAATCGGCATGATCCTGGCGGAGTTGATCCGGCGCGGCCGCGGCGAGCGCATCCTGGTGGTCACGCCGAAGCACATCATGGAGCAGTTCCAGCAGGAGATGTGGACGCGCTTTGCCATCCCGCTGGTGCGCCTGGATTCCGCGGGTATCCAGCAGATCAAGCAGAAGCTGCCGGGCAGCCGCAACCCGTTCACGTACTTCTCCCGCGTGATCGTCTCGCTGGACACGCTCAAGGCAGAAAAGCATCTGATCAACCTGGAGAAGGTGCGCTGGGACGTGGTGGTGATGGATGAGATCCACAACGCCACCAACGCCGGGACGAACAACAATAAGCTGGCCAAGACGCTCGCCCCCACCACGGAGTCGTTGCTGCTCGCCTCCGCAACCCCGCACAACGGCGACCCGGAGTCCTTCAAGGAGATCCTGCGCTTGCTGGACCCCACGGCGGTGCGGCCCAACGGGGAGATTGACAAAAACGCCGTGGACCGCCTGGTCATCCGTCGCCACCGCCACAGCGAGGAGGTGGCCAGCGTGGTGGGCCCGAAGTGGGCGGAGCGCGCGGAGCCGCGCAACATCCCGGTGGAGGCCTCGGCGGAGGAGAACGCGGTGGCGCGTGAGCTGCAGGACGCGTGGCTCAACACACGTAACACCAAGGACCACCTCTTCCCCTGGACCCTGGTCAAGGCATTCCTCTCCTCGCCGGCCGCGCTCGAGGAGACGATCACCACCCGGCTCAGGCGCACCACGGACGCCAACGAGCGCGAGGCCCTCGAGCGCCTCCGAGCGCTCAACGCCAAGGTCACGCGCCAGAACTCCAACAAGTACGCCGCCCTGGTCAACTACCTGCAGGAGATCGGCGTGGGCAAGCGCTCCCCCACGCGCGCGGTCATCTTCTCAGAGCGCGTCGCCACCCTGCACTGGCTCAAGGAGCACCTGTCCAAGGACCTCAACCTGGGCAAGGACGCCATCGCGGTCATGCACGGCAGCCTGTCGGACCAGGAGCAGATGCGCCTGGTGGACGAGTTCAAGCGGACGGATTCTCCCCTGCGCGTCCTGGTGACGGGTGACGTGGCGTCGGAAGGCGTGAACCTGCACACGCTGTGCCATGACCTGGTGCACTATGACATCCCGTGGTCGCTGATCCGCATCCAGCAGCGCAACGGCCGCGTCGACCGCTACGGGCAAACCCACCCGCCGCAGATCACGGCGTTGCTGCTGGATACGGAGGACGCGAGCGTCGGTGAGCTGCACGTGCTGCGCCGCCTCATCGACCGCGAGCACGAGGCCCACGCGGTGCTGGGCGACGTCGCCTCGCTCATGGGCAAGCACACGGTCCGCGGCGAGGAGGACGTGATCCGCAAGGTGCTGCAGGGCAGCGCGGGCTTCGACGATGTGGTCAAGCGCGCCGAGACCGTTGCCGAGGAGGAACCGCAGGATGAGCAGTCGCTTATCGACGCCCTCCTCGCCCGCCTCAACCGCACCACCCCACCCGCGGCACCACCGGAACCCACTGGCACCGGCGCGCCGACCTCCACGGGGGCGACGAGCCTGTACCCCTCGGAGATCGCGTACCTGCAGGACGCGCTGAACGCCGCCTTCCACAACGCCCCGGAGAAGCCGCTGACTAACAAGGGCGTGGCGTTCGCCCAACACCCCAACGGCGTGGCGGAGCTCGCGCCCCCGGAGGACCTGCGCCGCCGCTTGGACGTGCTGCCGCAGGACTACCTGGCGCAGCGGCGCGTGCGCGAATCCTTCCAGCTGGCCACCACGCGCGAGTTGGGCAACGACCTCCTGCGCCGCGCCCGCACCGGCGACGACGGCTCCACTTGGCCCCGCGCCCACTTCCTCGGGCCGCTGCACCCGGTGACGGACTGGGCCGCGGACCGCGCGCTCGCCTCCCTGTCCGGCGGGCAGATCCCCGCCATCCGCGCCGCTGCAGGCACGCTCGACTTCCCCACCGTCCTGCTCATGGCCACGCTGACCAACAAGCGCGGCCAGGTGGTCTCGCGCGCCTTCGTCACCGTGGCCAACGGGATCCTGCCCCAAACCATCCTCAACCCGGTGGACTGGCTGCACGGCGTGGGGCTCACCGCCGACGCGATCAACACCGGCGACCTGGAGTTGCCGGAGAACGCGCAGCAGCTCATCGCGGACTCGGTGACCGTGGCCCGCGGCCAGCTCACCCCGATGATGCAGGCGGCGCGCACGCAGGCCCAGGAGCGCATTGACTACTGGATGCAGCGCGCGGAGAACTGGGAGCACTCCAAGTACGACACCCAGACGGCCCTGAGCTCGCGCATCGTGCGCCGCTCCCAGCACCTCCTGCAGCAGGAGAAGCAGCTCATCGCCTCGCTCGCACCGGACCGCGAACTCATCCGCCCCCTCGTCCTGGTCCTGCCAGCCCTGCCCAACACCCAGTAACCACACACCGCGTAAGGAGACCCCGATGGCGTCCTACGACTCACTCATCAACGTTGATGAATGGATCAGCGACCACTTCTTCACCACCGATGAGAAGGGCGAGTCCTTCACCAAGTCGGTCAAGGCGCGCGTGAAGGAGTGGAAGGACCTGGAAAAGGAGACGGGCAGCCTCTCGCCTGCCGAGCGCTTCAAGAAGGCCCGCGGCGAGCTCCAGAACGCCTACGCCACCGCCGACCAGGACGCCGCCCAGCACACGCTGCGCCGCGCGCTCGGCTACGGCGCCCCCACCACCCGCACCTTCGAGCGCGCCAACCACACCGTGGCGTACCAGGGCTGGGCGGGTGCCGACGACACGCTGATCGTGCTCAACGCCGACCCGATCGAGAACTTAGAGGACATCACCTCCACCACCGTCGTTGGCGGCATCACGCGCAAGGACCGCGAGCCAGAGCCCCTCCCGGTGGCCAAGCTGGTCGGCGAGCTCTTCCTCACCGATAACGCCCCGGAGTTCATCGTCGTCCTCGCCGGCCCCTGGGTGGTGCTCGCCCACCGCGAGACCTGGGCGTTGGGCCGCTACCTGGGCGTCAACGTGCAGTTGGTGGTGGAGCGCAACGAGGTAAAGCAGGGCGGCGAGCTGCAGCGCACGGCCGTGATCCTGGCGCGCGAGAACCTGGAGCGCGCCGCCGACGGCACCACGTGGTGGGCCGAGGTTCTCGAAGCAGCGCGCAACCACGCCGTCAAGGTCTCCGAGGACCTTCGCGACGCCGTGCGCGAATCCATCGAGCTCATCGGCAACGACGTCCTTGAACGCCGCAAGGATCAGGGCCTCCCGCTCGAGGACGTCGACGGCAACGAGCTGGCCCGCCAGTCCCTGCGCTACCTGTACCGCATCCTCTTCCTCCTGTTCGCCGAGGCGTCGCCAGAACTGCAGATCCTGCCCACCGGCGCCGCGGAGTACGTCGACGGCTACGGCCTGGACCGCCTGCGCGACTACGCGCTCACTCCCCCGCTTACCGAGCAAGCCCGGCGCGGCACCCACCTCTATGATTCGCTGCAGGTCCTCTTCGACCAGGTCAACCACGGCCACCACCCGGAGCAGACGGAGAACGCGGACGAGGACGCTCAGAACGAGGGCCTGACCTTCCGCAACCTGGAGGCGGACCTCTTCAAACCGGAGGCGACCTCCCTGCTCAGCGGCACGAAGCTGTCCAACGAGGCGCTCACCCAGGTCCTGCAGCGCCTCCTGCTGTCTAAGGAGAAGGCAGGAAAAGACCGCGGCTTCATCTCCTATGCCACCCTCGGCGTGACCGAGCTCGGCCAGGTGTACGAGGGCCTCATGTCCTACCACGGCTTCATCGCCCAGGAAGACCTCTACGAGGTCGCGCCGGGCGGCAACGCCTCCAAGGGCTCCTGGGTCCTCCCCGTCGGTAGGGCAAGCTCGGTGCCGGAGGACAGCTTCGTCATGGAGATGCGCGAGCAGCCGGAGGGCGGCTACGCCCCAGCGCGCCGCGAGCACAAGCGTGGCTCCTTCGTATTCCGCCAGTCCAGCCGCGACCGCGAGCGCTCCGCTTCCTTCTACACCCCGGAGGTGCTCACCCAGTTCACCGTCGGCCAGGCCCTCGAGGTCCTCGAGGAGGAAGGCCGCATCCAGACGGCCGAGGACATCCTGGCTCTCACTATCTGCGAGCCCGCCATGGGCTCCGGTGCCTTCGCCGTGGAAGCCGTACGCCAGCTCGCGGAGCGCTACCTCAAGCTGCGCGAAGCCGAACTCGGCGAGCAGGTGCCACCCGAGGACCGCACCCGCGAACTGCAGAAGGTCAAGGCCCACATCGCCCTGCACCAGGTCTACGGCGTGGACCTCAACCCCACCGCGGTGGAGCTCGCGGAGATCTCCCTGTGGCTCGACACTATGACCGGCGAGCTCACCGCCCCCTGGTTCGGCCTGCACCTGCGCCGCGGCAACTCGCTCATCGGCGCCCTGCGCTCAACGTATGACCCCTCCCAGCTGAAGAAGAAGGCGTGGCTCACCGCCGTGCCGCGCCGGGAGTCCGTGGCCAACCTCGCGCAGGCTATCGACGCCGGCCACCGCGACCCCCGCGCCGCCGGCCGCATCCACCACTTCCTGCTGCCCTCCCAGACCTGGGGCGCGGCCCACGCCGCGAAGGACTTGAAGAAGCTCGCCGGCCCGGAGCAAAAGGCCCTTGCCGCTTGGCGACGCAGCGTGCTCACCGACCCCCGCGGCCCCCAAAAGAAGCAACTCACCCGCCTGGCCGCCCGCGTGGAGACCCTGTGGGCCTTCGCCCTGACCCGTATGAAGATCGCGGAGCAGCAGATCCGCCGCGACATCCCCCTGTGGGGCCGCGAGCACACGCCCACCTCGCGCAACGTCACCCGCGCAGAAATCGAACGCGACCTGCTGAATAATGAGCAGGGTGCTTACCGACGCCTACGCCTCGCCCTCGATGCGTGGAACGCACTGACCTTCTGGCCGCTTACCGAGATCCAGGTCGACGCCGAAGGCGAGGTCCACACAGCCCTGCCCTCCTTCGACGAGTACCTCGAAACCCTGGAGGACCTCCTCGGCATTGAGGCCCAAGCCCGCGACGAGGCGCAGACCATCATCGCCAACGCGGACACCTGGGAAGAGCTGAACCACCACGAGGACATGAACCTGAGCCTGTCCGGCGCCAAGCCCCTGGACAAGGTCCTGGAGCTCCACCCGTGGCTGCACACCGTGCGCCAGGTTGCCGAGGACCAGGGCTTTTTGCACTGGGACCTGGACTTCGCCGCCGTCTTTGCCCGCGGTGGCTTCGACCTACAGGTGGGTAACCCGCCGTGGGTGCGGCCCGACGTGAGCCTGGACGGCCTCTACGCGGAGATCGACCCCTGGTTCGAGCTCGCCCACAAGCCGAAACAGTCCGAGAAAAACGCGCGCCGGGAAGCACTAGACGACCACCCGCGAGTCGCCGAGGTTGTGTACAACGGCGTCGGCGACACGGTTGCGACGGCAGCTGTCCTGGGCAACATTCCCAACTTTCCGCACCTGAAGGACCAGAGGCCTGACCTGTACCGCGGGTTTATGGACCGCACATGGGGGAATATGCGCGAAGACGGCGTGGTCTCGCTGATCCACCCGGAGTCGCACTTCACCGAAAAGGGTGCGGTGGCCCTTCGGCACGGGGCGTACTTCCGGTTGCGTCGTCACTGGCAATTCATCAACGAGCTTGTGCTCTTCGATATTGACCACCACAACGCCTATGGCGTGCATACCTACGGTTCGCTCCGAAACGAGCCTGCATTTGAGCACGCGGCGTCGTTGTACCATCCGCAGACCATCGAAGAATCACTGACTCATGATGGTTCCGGTACGCTGCCAGGTCTCAAGGACGACAAAAACAACTGGGACCTTCGCCCCCACCACGAGCGTATCCAAGTGGTCAATATGTCTGTCCTTGAGACATGGCACTCTATCCTCGAGGATAACGAAGTCGCGATTGCCGACAGCCGAATGGTCTACACCGTCAATACGGAGGCCGCTACTGTTTTGGCAAAGCTTGCCGATAAACCACGCATTGGTTCTCTCGGACTCAAGTTCTCTTCTGGCTGGCACGAGACTTCCGACAAGAAGAAGGGGTATTTCGACGTCGATTGGGCCCACCCTAAGTCCTGGGACGACGTGATCCTCCAGGGGCCACACCTCGGCGTCTCGACGCCGATGATCAAGCAGCCGAACCCGACGCTGAAGCACAACCAGGACTGGTCCGAAATTGACCTTGAGGCGATGCCCGCGGACTTCATCCCAGCGACGGCGTATCAGCCAGATCGCGAAACCAAGCCTACGTACGACACTGATTACACATCGTGGGAGGTCGATGGTGAACGCGTTCCATCGAGAAATTGTTATCGGGTCGGTTGGCGAGCAATGGCGGCAACTACTGGGTTTAGAACTCTCTACCCAGTGGTAATACCTCCTGGAGCTGCGCATGTGCATGGCATTCATAGCGGCGGTGCGCCCTCTAATGTAACTAACGCAATACTTGTTGGAGCATCTTTGTCCTCGCTCCTCGTAGATTTTCAGTTGCGGGCTACAGGTCTTGCGAATCTTTATGGGCCCACGATTGACTCATTACCGTTGCCGGAGTTCGGGGAGTTAGAGAAACTGCTTGTGCAGAGATTTCTTGAGCTCAACTGCCTCACTGAGGCCTATGCACCACTTTGGGAAGAGAGCACGGGTCAAACCTGGACCTACGACACCCCATTGCGGAATGCCTGGGATCGGCAGCTCGCGCAAATTGAGATTGACGCGATTGTGGCACTTTCACTCGGCGTCACCGCCGATGAACTCTGCATGATCTATCGCACGCAGTTCCCCGTTATGCGTCGCTACGACGAGGAGGATCGTTTTGACGCGAACGGACGATTCGTTCCTAAGGAGATCCTCAAAGCCGATGCGAGGTTGAAGGATGGCCAGGAACTTTCGGAAACAGATCGCACGTGGGTACACCCGCAATCCGATGTGACGTACGTGTTGGAGTACCCATTTAGTCAGCTAGACAGGGAAGCTTCCTTGAAGGAAGCCTATGAGCGGTTAGGTCAACACGGTTCCTAGCTACAAACGACTTTCGCTGCTCTCACAGGCCGCGATCGTGAAGCTGGGAAGACTCAAGGAGCGTTGAGTTTTGCGAAGGAGAGAGGGAGGACGGAGCGTGCTGGATCTAGGCGAGTTAAAAGCGGGGTCGAGCCTTTTAAGCACTAATAAGGCTCTAGCGGAAATCTTCAAGGCGACAAATGGGCTTTCTTTACATGAGCTAGTGGGACCAGTAGCGGAAATTGCCGAAAGCGCCGTGCAAGAGTGGATGTCTCCAGTTGTCGGCATCCCTTTGCCGTCTGCTCTAACCCTCGCTGAAGCGAATAAAGTTGGTGCAACCTATCAATCAACTCTTTCGTCGATACAAGCCCTTTCTAAGTCGGTGCTTGATGCGCAAGATGCTTCATTCAGCTACGCGAGAAATCTGGTTGAAGATCAGTGGAAGGTGGTGGAAAGGCTACAAGCAGACCACTTTCACGCGTATGAAAAGCTTGTCGAAGATCTACAGCGACAGATAACTTCGCTCCTGCAACCGTCGATTGACCAGGGGGTTTTCAATGCGGCGCATAGAGCGCTGCTGCCACCGAATCTCCGGAACCTTGCCGGCCGAATCACACCTGATGAGGTGGTGTGCTTTGTGGAGGGTGGTTCGATTCCCATCTGTGAGGTACCGAGCGAAGAAATAGCTATCAAGATTATTGCCGCAGAAACCGTAAAAGACCAGCGAGCACTACTGAACAGATACTCTCGGAGAATTCTGGACGACTGTGAGACTGCAATTCGAGTTGTGGTTGCGCCGAGAATCGAAAAGCTTCGTCCTTTTGTCGATGAGGCGTTGGAGGTGGCCCGGCAAGGCCATGAGAAAGCTGCACAAGCCCTATTTACGACGATTCTCGATTCGCTTGTCTCTTTTCGTTTTGAGGGAGACGAGAGGAAAGTCATAAAAAACAGGAAAGCTGAGGATGAAATCCCGGAAGTCATCGACCGAATGACTTTGCGTGAGTCCCTCGTTTGGTTACCGGTGTGGAATGCTCATGCGGCATACTGGCCTGATCGAAATGACCCAGTCCCGTATCAATACTCTCGGCATGCTTCCGTGCACCATGTTTCGAAACGGCAATACAACCAGCGAAACTGCATTCAATCAGCGATGCTTGTTTGCAGTGTCTTCGCCTCCCAGGCTCAGAAATAACGTGAGGTGCTATGGCGAAATCTTTTGAACACGCCACATCGCCTCTTGGTCAACGAACACCGGCCACAGTGTCATCACAAGACAGCGTTTCATAGAACACGAGTTCTGCAATGCGGTGAAGGGAATGACGCCCATGTGAGATAATCACCTCAATACGGCCCACCCCGCCCTAGAAAGGTGACACGATGCCCCACGACGGCAACAGCTCGAAGCCGAACCCCAACTTGGATTGGTTCGGGAAAATACAAAGCGACATCGCAAACAGTGCTGCAGGCCTTGCAGGCTCCAAAGCCCTCGCGCAACAAATAGCAAATATCAACGCATCCATGAAACTGGGTACGAGTCCCTACATTGACTTCAAAAACAGTGGAGTCATGCAAGCCCTCAGCCAGGTACAAACATCCGCCAACGCAGCATCCGCCTTTCTGAAAATGCGCGATGACCAAACATTCAAAGCTGTCGAAGCAATACGACGTGGCATGAATATGGGATTCGAATCTTCAGTATTGAAAGAGATGACTGGGCTGCAAACTTCAATGGCTGACTTCGCGAAAATCGGCAATCCTTTGCCGGATATTTCCGCTTTTGCTGGAACTGGCGAAGTCATCCCACCAAAGAACATGCTCGCGGGACTTAACTTTTCAGCCGTAACCCAAGGCATTGCTGCAACGCAGGCATTAAGTGGACAAGCACTGGTTGTGCGAGGGCTCACCGAGCTCATCAATCAAGCGACCAAGGACCTGACTGCTCCTGAACAGTTGCTGAAGCAGATGCAGGGGCTGGGATTCTCACCAGGGGCGCAGATTGCTCTGAAAGGGTATCCGGCAGCTTTTCCCGACTTTGAGGAGTACTCCGCAGCATCAAAAATTGTCGGTGAACACTACCGCACGCAGAGTATTGACAGCGTTCTGCGCGGCTTTGAACGGCTTGAAAACGAACTCAATCTCGATGTCCCCGTGGAAACCCCTGATGATATCGACGACTTAGTTGGGGACGCGCAGGCTGTTGAATACGTTGAGAATCAAATCACCGAAAACGGTGCTCTTAAGCCTTCGATTTCACAAGCTCTGTTCGGTTTCAATCTCAACGAACTCCCCCTCACGCAATCCGGCAGTCTGGTCGCTTTCGGTGGATCAGTTATCGCGTATATGGATCAAGTCCTAGGGTTATTGCTTGCGGAAAACGTCACTGCCGCGCGCTTCTTCACTGTTGCTATTATTTATTTCATCCCCGTTTATGGCGCAGCAATGGTTGGAGATGGAGAGTTGGGCGAGGGTAAGGATTTGCCTGCTGCGTAGTTGCTTTTGACGATATCCGGGGGCCTGATCCAGTGCGACGACGTCAACGTATTCATGAAGAACCTCAAGTAAGTAAGGAAGAACAATGTCTGAAGTGAACAATACTCAAGCTGCCGCCCGAGGATCCGGCCGCGAAGGGTTCCGGTAACGCCGCTACCGCTACGTTCCAGAACCACATCTACAAGTCGGATACGTCCAAGGAGCGCGCCAACGAGATTTACACCGATCTGCTCAAGACGATTGCTGATGTCGCGCACAAGCACCAGGTGACCTATGACGAGTACCGCTTGCTCAAGGACTGGATGATCAAGGTCGGCGAGTACGGCGAGTGGCCGCTGTGGCTCGACGCGTTCGTTGAGCACGAGATCGAGGAGATCAACTACAACCGCCACGACTACACCGGCACCACTGGCTCGTTTGAGGGCCCGTACTACGTCTCGGATGCACCGGAACTGCCGTGGAAGACCACCATGCCGATGCGTGAGTCGGACAAGGAGTCTGAGCAGCTGATCTTCAAGGGCCAGGTCATCGACATCGACGGCAACGGCCTCGGTGGTGCGACCGTTGAGCTGTGGCACGTGGATGAGGAGGGCTACTACTCCCAGTACGCACCGGTGATTCCGGAGTGGGACCTGTGCGGCACCATCGTAACCAACGAGAACGGCGAGTACGAGATCACCACCGTAAAGCCTGCTCCGTACATGATTCCGCATGACGGCCCGACCGGCTAGTTCATCGCGTCCTACGGTGGTCACCCATGGCGTCCGGCTGCGCGTGAAGCAGCCTGGTTTCCGTGAGATCACCACCCAGCTGTACTTCCGTGGCGGCGACTACGTGGAAAACGATGAGGTGAAGCGTCCTGGGTTTAGTTCCTACCTCTGCTAAGGAAGGATTGGCACTATGCCCAGAAAGTATTCCGCCGAATTCAAGGAGAAGGCGATCCATCAAGTCCTAGAGATGGTCCGTCTGGAGTCCTGCTCACGGCAACGCGCGTACGAGGAAGTCGGAGAGCTCCTTGGCGTGTCCCACCACACGTTACGCGCCTGGTACCGTGACAGCGTCGCCCA
>NZ_VNKN01000024.1:0-7600 GCF_007786415.1 Corynebacterium sp. NML180780
CCACACCAGGCTGAAGTCGACGCTAGGCAACGGCTATGTCACCATCGCCGAACACCGCCAAGCACTTGGAGTCTAAACAACAACACACAAGCCCACGGGGGCACTCCAACAAAACATCCGCAGGCCCAACCTCCGCATCTTCGTCATCCGGTCCTCGTCAAACAGGCCGCACCTCGCCGCCAACCACGGCCAGAGCCAGGTACCTTCCACCCCGCACCAACGAAAAAGCTGCCCGGCCAACTCACTGAGTCGTCCGGGCAGCGTGCCAAAGTGGAGCTAACGGGATTCGAACCCGTGACCCCCACACTGCCAGTGTGGTGCGCTACCAACTGCGCCATAGCCCCGTAGGTGAATATGTAATTGTAGGAGTGGAGCTAACGGGATTCGAACCCGTGACCCCCACACTGCCAGTGTGGTGCGCTACCAACTGCGCCATAGCCCCAGTTTGGGATTGCATGGACCGGCAGCGACCGGCCCGAAGCACTTTGCTCAATATACACGCGCGCCCGCTGGCGAACCAAATCGCCTGCGGGCGCGAATTCGGGCAACTCCACCCAGCGGGACCGGGCGGGGTGCGCAAGGACTACTTGCTGTTCTTCAGGGTCTCCACCCAAGCGTCGCGGCCGCCCTCGATGTCCTTGCCGTCGACCATCACGCGCGGAGTCCAAGCGCCGCGCTGCTCGGGCGGGGCGTCCTTGGTGCGCTCCTCCTGCAGCTTAATGTTCGCGTCGGAGACCTCCTTCGCGGTGTCCATGTACTTGCCGTCGCGAATCTCCTGCACGGCATCCCCGGATGCGCCGTAGTCCTCGGCCAGCTTGGCCAAGTCTTCAGCCTCAAGCTTCTTGTACACGTCCTGCTGGTTCCCAAACAGGTAGTAGCGCAGGTTGAGCGCGGCGTTCGTGTCGTTGTGCGCGAACAGTGCCAGCTCCGCCGCCAGGGTGCGGGTGGAGTGATCCGGCGAGTACGCGTCGCCACGGCCGTCCAACGCCACCATTGGGCGCAGCTCAATCTGGATCTCGCCTGCCTTCAGCGCCTCGAGCGCCTGATCACCCGTCGCTTCCTCCAGCTCGGCACAGTGGGAGCAGGAGAAGTCTTCGAACAGGTCAGCCTCCGGAGCGTCCTCCGCGCCCTCGGCGGCGAGGTGGATCACGTCGGACCCTTCCTCCCAGGTAGAGGTGATACCGGTCGTGTCAATCATCTCCTCGGCAATCGCGTCCTTGCGGTCCTTCTTACCGTTGAAGACGATGATGCCAATCACAATCGCGGCGATCGCAATGACGGCGACGATGGCCCAAATGAAGCCGGCGCCACCCTTCGCGTTCGGGTTCTGGACCTTACGAGTGGTCAATGTAGGTTCTCCTCAATATCAGAAGCGGTTGTGGCCGGTCGGCGCTGCCACGCGGGTTTCGGTAGCGTCGATAAGCGCCGCTCTACCCCGCGGATTATACGGCACGACCTGGCCCTAGGGGTAGATGGCGAATTTCTTGAACGGGCGATAGATCATGAACAGCGTGATCGCGATGTAGATAACGTCGCGCCCCACGGTGGCCAGGAGGTTTGTCCCCTCGGTGCCCTCAGTGTTGGGGTCGAAGCAGCCGCAGTCAATGATCAGGCCGCGCTGCCACGCGGAGAGCATGCCGATAATAAACAGGCTCAGCACGCCGATGGAGACCCAGCCCGCGGGCCGCAGCTTGATCCCCAGGAGCAGGAGGAGCCCGCCCGCGAGTTCGAGGGGGCCGATGATGTGCGCGAGTAGGTAGGACCAGTCGCGTGTAAAAATCTCGTACGCGGCGATGGTTTGCGTCACGTCCAGCACGGCGCCGATTTTCGGGATCGCCGCCTTAATCCACACGTAGGCCATGAAAAATCGGGCCGCCGCCGAAAGCACGTCGAGCACGAGCGCGCGCGTGCTGCGCTTCGCCTCCACCTGCTTTTCGGGCGCGTCCGTTGCATCTATTGTCGTCACAACCAGCAGCGTAGCGCAGTGCTGCATACCCCGGGAAGCCTTCACTCCGATTAATGGTGTGATCTGTAACTCGCATATACTCGGCACCATGCCTACCTGGAAAGACATCACCACCGCGAATCCCGCCCACTCCGAAAATTATGCACAGCGATGGAAAGCATTCGTCGCCCAAGGCAAGGACATCGACGGCGAGGCCAGGCTTATCGACGCCACCGTGCCCCGCCACGCACGCATCCTCGACGCAGGCTGCGGCACCGGCCGCGTCGGCGGCTACCTCGCCCGGCGCGGACATGAGGTGATTGGCACCGACCTCGACCCGATCCTCATCGGCCACGCGAAGGAGGACTTCCCCGACGCAACTTGGCTGGTCGGCGACCTGTCCGAGGACGAGATCCCCGCCCACGACATCGACGTCGCCGTGTGCGCCGGCAACGTGATGGGCTTCCTTGACCCCGCCGGCCGAGCGCCGGCGCTGGAAAACATCTTCCGCGCCCTGCGCCCCGGTGGCCGCCTCTTCGTCGGCTTCGGCGCGGGCCGCGGCTGGAGCTTCGACGACTTCCTCACTACCGCCAAGGAAGCCGGCTTCGCGGTCCAGTACTGCTACGAGAGCTGGGACCTCCAGCCGTTCACCCAGGACTCGGCGTTCTTGGTTGCCCAGCTCGCGCGCCCAGCATCTGGACAGTAGCCCTGCACCATTACACAATTTTCTTCAATGTCTCGACGCATATACCTCTACGCAGACGAAACTGGAAACCTTGACTACAAAGGCTCCCCAAACCCGAAAGGCGGTGGCGCGTCAACGTATTTCGGCTTCGGGACAGCTACCTTCGATACGGCGCGTCACGGAGATGATCTCATCGAAGGCCTTCATCTCAGGGCGAGTCGCTCCAAGGAAGGCATATCTCTCGCAAGGGGTTTCCACGCTGTCGACGATTCCGCCAAGACTCGAAACGAAATGTTTTCACTTATCAAGAGCCAAGCGCCACGTTTCGACACGACTTTTTTATACAAAGCGAACGCATATCCATACGTCAAAGCCGACGGACCATTGCGACTCTACAAAATGGCGTGGTTTCTTCATCTTAAGAAAATCGCCCTACAGGTATCCCGGCCAGACGATGAGCTCTACGTCGTCGTCGCAGAATTTGGCACCAAACAGATACGGAAAGCTGCGTCCGAAGCGGTAGCAGAGGTCTGCGACCAGATCAGCAGAAACATCACACTTTGCGTATGGACTGCGCAATCCTCTTGGGGTCTCCAGGTGGCGGATTACGGTCTTTGGGCAGTTCAGCGTCATCTCGAGGGCAAGAAATGTACATGGTTCGAGCCTTGTATTAAACCAACGCTCTCCACGCTACTTACCCCCTGGGGCCGGCCTGAAAATCACTGAAACCGGCTATCCCGCCTGTGAAGGTGGGAAGTCCTCCCCTGGAGGACTTATCGCCGGTTTCACCCACAGCTTAGTCGCGCAGCTTCGACTACGGCAACCCCTGTGTAGCCCCTACTCCCCCAGCACGTCGGCGACAACGGCCTTCGCCGCCTCCTGCACCTGCTTGAGGTGCTCTTCGCCCTTGAAGGACTCCGCGTAGATCTTGTACTTGTCCTCGGTGCCCGACGGGCGGGCGGCAAACCAGGCGTTTTCCGTGGTCACTTTGAGCCCGCCGATGGCTGCGCCGTTGCCGGGGGCCTCGGTGAGCTTCGCGGTGATCGGCTCGCCGGCGAGCTCGGTCGCGCTGACTTGGTCCGGCGAGAGCGCCTTGAGGGTGGCTTTCTGCTCGCGGTTCGCGGGGGCGTCGATACGCGCGTATGCGGGCGCGCCGAATTGCTCGGCCAGCTCCGCGTAGCGCTGCGACGGGGTCTTGCCGGTCACGGCCGTAATCTCGGCGGCGAGCAGGTCCATGATCAGGCCGTCCTTGTCGGTGGACCAGACCGTGCCGTCTTTGCGCAGGAAGGAGGCGCCGGCGGACTCTTCGCCGCCGAAGCCGATCTGCCCGTCGATAAGCCCGGGCACGAACCACTTGAAGCCGACGGGGACCTCGACGAGCGTGCGGCCAAGCGACTCCACAACGCGGTCGATCATGGAGGATGACACGAGCGTCTTCCCCACTGCGGTGCCATCGGCCCAGCCGTCGCGGTGGCTGAACAGGTACTCGATCGCCACGGCCAGGTAGTGGTTCGGGTTCATCAGCCCGGCGTCTGGGGTAACAATGCCGTGGCGGTCCGCGTCCGCGTCGTTGCCGGTAGCGATGCCGTATTTATCGCGGTTGTGCACGAGCGACGCCATGGAGTTCGGGCTGGAGCAGTCCATGCGGATCTTGCCGTCGGTATCCAGCGTCATGAACCGCCAGGTGGCGTCCACGTTCGGGTTGACTACATGCATGTTCAGGCCGTGACGCTCGGCGATTGCGCCCCAGTAGTCCACCGACGCGCCGCCCATCGGGTCCGCGCCGATGCTCAGTCCGGAGCCGCGGATTGCGTCGATGTCCACCACATTCGGCAGATCGTCGACGTAGTTGCCCAGGAAGTCGAAGCGTTCGGCGCGGTCATCCAGCACGCCGGTGACGCTCGCGCGGCGCACGCCCTCCAGGTCGCGGGCCAAGTACTGGTTGGCACGCTCGGCGATCCAGTCCGTGGCGTCCGCACCAGCAGGGCCGCCGCTTGGCGGGTTGTACTTGAAGCCGCCGTCGCGTGGCGGGTTGTGCGAGGGCGTAATCACGATGCCATCCGCGCGCTGCGGGTCCGTGCCGGTCACGCCGCCGGTGAGCTTAGCATTGTGCGCCAGAATCGCGTGCGAGACTGCGGGGGTGGGGGTGTAGCGCCCTGCGGCGTCGACAAGCACTGGCACCTCGTTGGCAATGAGGACCTCGAGCGCGGTGACCATCGCTGGCTCGGAGAGCGCGTGAGTGTCGCGGCCGATGTAGACGGGGCCGCCGATGGAGTTGGCGCGGCGGTAATCCACGATGGCCTGCGTGGTGGCCAGGATGTGCGGCTCGTTGAACGCGTTGTCCAGCGCGGACCCGCGGTGCCCGGAGGTGCCGAAGCTCACCTGCTGGTCAGGATCCTCCGCGTCGATGTCGCGCGTGTAATAAGCCGTGACTAGCGCGGCGATGTCGATCAGGTCTCCGGGCTGGGCGAGTTGACCAGCGCGTTCGTGTGCCATGTGCGTGCTCCTTGTGTCTCCGTCAGGCGCGCCGCTTCTCGACGCCCCCTGCTCACCCCCATCTTCCATGCTCCAACCGATTTCTGCCAGGATTCGTATTTTGATCACTCGACAGGTTATTCTGACGTCCAAAGTTCCGTTCGCATTGCGCACGGCAGCGCGACTGCGGCGTGAGCCTATCCTCAATTCCTGCCCGAAACGTGGAGTTATGACCTCATCGTTGAATGACGTCCTCAGCGCGGTGTCCACCGTCGTCTGGGGGCCCTTCGTCCTCATGCCGCTGCTGCTCGGCACCGGCCTATACCTCACCATCCGGCTCGGCGGCATCCAGTTCCGCACGCTCGGGCGCGCCACGCGCCACGCGTTTATTGATACGAGCAGCGAGGGCGCCGGCGACATCTCCAACTACCAGGCACTCACCACGGCGCTCGCCGCGACCGTGGGCACGGGCAACATCGTTGGCGTCGCCACCGCGCTGTCCATCGGCGGTCCGGGGTCGCTGTTCTGGATCTGGGTGACCGGACTCGTCGGCATGGCCACCAAGTACAGCGAGGCATATCTGGGCGTTCGCTTCCGCACCACCGACAAGCACGGCAAACAGCAGGGCGGACCCCAGACCTATCTGCGCCGCGGGATTCCCGGTGGCCTGGGCAAAGTGCTCGCCGCGGCATTCATGCTGTTTACCATTTTCGCGTCGTTTGGCATCGGCAACCTGGCCCAGGGCAACTCGATTGCCGCCGGCATGGAGGACGCGTTCGGCGTCGACCCGGTCGTCTCCGGCATCCTCATCTTCCTCTGCGTGGGCGCCGCCGTCCTCGGCGGCATTGAGGGCATTGGCAAGATCACGGCCGCGTTCGTGCCGCTGATGATCGTCATTTACGTGGTTGGCGGTATCGCCGTGCTCATCACCATGGCCGACCAGATCCCGGCGGCGCTGAGCGCGATTTTCACCGGCGCGTTCTCCGGCTCCGCCGCCGCTGGCGGGTTCGTCGGCTCCGGGATCATGCTGGCCATCCAGTTCGGCGTGGCTCGCGGCATCTTTTCTAACGAGTCGGGCATGGGTTCCGCCGCCATCGCCGCCGCCGCCGCGAAGACGGAGCACCCCGTGCGCCAGGGGCTGGTGTCCATGACCCAGACGTTCATTGACACCATCATCGTTGTCACCATCACCGGCCTGGTCATCGTCACCTCCGGCACTTGGCAGATGGGGCGCGACGAGGCAGCGGTGATGACCGCGGCCGGCTTCGCCGAGGGGCTGCCCGGCCACTGGGGAGGGACGATCGTCTCGATCTCCCTCATCTTCTTCGCATTCTCCACCATCTTGGGCTGGTCCTACTACGGCGAGCGCTCCATCGTGGCGCTGTTTGGCCAGTGGATCAGCGTGCCCTACCGAATGTTCTTCACCGCGCTCTCGTTCGTCGGCGCGACCTCCGAGCTCGAACTCGCGTGGACCTTCTCCGACCTCGCCAACGGGCTCATGGCCATCCCGAACCTCATCGGCCTACTCATTCTCTCTGGGCTCGTCGCCCGCGAGACCCGCGAATACCTTAGGTTCGACCCCAAGCTTAAGAAGTCGCCTGACGACGTCGCCCGCTTCGTCCAACAGCAAGGCATGGATTGGCACTAGCCGCCTGCTACACTGGCGACATGCAGGGTCCACTCAAAGAAGCGCTCCTCGTCGGCCTCGGCGCCGCACTGGGGGCGCTTTTGCGCGCCGCCCTTGTCGCCGTCATCCCAGGCTCCGCTGCCCTTGCCACGCTGGGCATCAACGCCGCCGGATCTTTCGCCATGGGCTACTTCAAGCCCGGACCGTTCCTTGGCACCGGTGCCCTCGGCGGCTTCACCACCTTTTCCGCGATGACGGTCGCCGCAGCCACGTCCAGCGCGATCTGGGCTCTCGGCATCTTCGCGGTGAGTTTCATCGTCTGCGTCGGAGCATGGTTGCTTGCCGACGCCACGTCCCCCCACCCCTACCGCACACAGGCAAGGCCCTGAGCATGGCTTTGCTGATCTGGACCACGGTTGCCATCTTCGCCGGAGCCTTCGCCGGCGGCGCCTCCCGGTGGGCGCTAGCGCGTATCCCCGCTCCGCGCGTGGGGACGTGGGCCGCGAACATGATCGCCTGCTCAGTCCTCGGCTTCGTCTCCGGCCACGGAGGCTTGGTCGCGATGGCCATCGGCACCGGCTTCGCCGGCGCCTTGTCCACCTGGTCCACCCTGGCCAAGGAGCTCGGTCAGCTCATCCGTGATCGGAATTGGAGCGAGCTGGTGCGCTACGCCTTAGCGACGGCAGTGCTGAGCCTCGTCGCCGCCGGTTTCGGGCTCCGCTGGGGCGCTCTCGCATTCGGGTAGGACTGCGCCGTCCTCGACGTGACGCGGGGCCGTCGGGTTCCTAACTCCACGGCTGCTCGGTAGGGCGGTCGACCTTGCTATGGCGGGGTGGGTGGGGTTGTGTCTTGTACCCTGCTCGTCCTG
>NZ_VNKN01000025.1:0-5250 GCF_007786415.1 Corynebacterium sp. NML180780
GGCCAGGCCTCAGCATTTTATTATGGTGATCCCCTGGGCGAAATGCGCCTGGTAAGCAGAGTTTTTGAAATGTAAGGCCTTTGAATAAGACAAAAGGCTGCCTCATCGCTAACTTTGCAACAGTGCCCGCTCAGATCGACACCACGACTGCGTCCGGTCGCATGGTGTTCGGAATCTTCGCCACCTTGGCCGAGTTCGAGCGGGATCTGATCCGAGAGCGCACCATGGCGGGTCTCGCCTCCGCGAGAGCGCGCGGTCGCAAGGGCGGACGAAAATTCGCGCTCACCAAAGCTCAGGTGCGTCTCGCGCAAGCCGCCATGGCCCAGCGCGATACTTCAGTTTCCGATCTCTGCAAGGAACTCGGCATCGAGCGCGTCACTCTCTACCGATATGTCGGTCCCAAAGGCGAGCTCAGAGACCATGGAAAGCATGTTCTCGGACTTACGTAGCAACTCGTTTCTTTTCGCAGGTTGAGCCACCTCCGCGCTTCATCAGAAAACTGAAGGAACCTCCATTGAATCGAACTAATATTTTTTTTGGTGAATCGCATTCTGACTGGTTGCCTGTCAGAGGCGGAGAATCTGGTGATTTTGTTTTTCGACGTGGTGACGGGCATGCCTTCGCGAAAATCGCACCTGCTTCCCGCCGCGGTGAGCTCGCTGGAGAGCGTGACCGCCTCATTTGGCTCAAAGGTCGAGGTGTGGCTTGCCCCGAGGTGATCAACTGGCAGGAGGAACAGGAGGGTGCATGCTTGGTGATAACGGCAATTCCGGGAGTACCGGCGGCTGATCTGTCTGGAGCGGATTTGCTCAAAGCGTGGCCGTCAATGGGGCAGCAACTTGGCGCTGTTCACAGCCTATCGGTTGATCAATGTCCGTTTGAGCGCAGGCTGTCGCGAATGTTCGGACGCGCCGTTGATGTGGTGTCCCGCAATGCCGTCAATCCCGACTTCTTACCGGACGAGGACAAGAGTACGCCGCAGCTCGATCTTTTGGCTCGTGTCGAACGAGAGCTACCGGTGCGGCTCGACCAAGAGCGCACCGATATGGTTGTTTGCCATGGTGATCCCTGCATGCCGAACTTCATGGTGGACCCTAAAACTCTTCAATGCACGGGTCTGATCGACCTTGGGCGGCTCGGAACAGCAGATCGCTATGCCGATTTGGCACTCATGATTGCTAACGCCGAAGAGAACTGGGCAGCGCCAGATGAAGCAGAGCGCGCCTTCGCTGTCCTATTCAATGTATTGGGGATCGAAGCCCCCGACCGCGAACGCCTTGCCTTCTATCTGCGATTGGACCCTCTGACTTGGGGTTGATGTTCATGCCGCCTGTTTTTCCTGCTCATTGGCACGTTTCGCAACCTGTTCTCATTGCGGACACCTTTTCCAGCCTCGTTTGGAAAGTTTCATTGCCAGACGGGACTCCTGCAATCGTCAAGGGATTGAAACCTATAGAAGACATTGCTGATGAACTGCGCGGGGCCGACTATCTGGTATGGCGCAATGGGAGGGGAGCAGTCCGGTTGCTCGGTCGTGAGAACAATCTGATGTTGCTCGAATATGCCGGGGAGCGAATGCTCTCTCACATCGTTGCCGAGCACGGCGACTACCAGGCGACCGAAATTGCAGCGGAACTAATGGCGAAGCTGTATGCCGCATCTGAGGAACCCCTGCCTTCTGCCCTTCTCCCGATCCGGGATCGCTTTGCAGCTTTGTTTCAGCGGGCGCGCGATGATCAAAACGCAGGTTGTCAAACTGACTACGTCCACGCGGCGATTATAGCCGATCAAATGATGAGCAATGCCTCGGAACTGCGTGGGCTACATGGCGATCTGCATCATGAAAACATCATGTTCTCCAGTCGCGGCTGGCTGGTGATAGATCCCGTCGGTCTGGTCGGTGAAGTGGGCTTTGGCGCCGCCAATATGTTCTACGATCCGGCTGACAGAGACGACCTTTGTCTCGATCCTAGACGCATTGCACAGATGGCGGACGCATTCTCTCGTGCGCTGGACGTCGATCCGCGTCGCCTGCTCGACCAGGCGTACGCTTATGGGTGCCTTTCCGCAGCTTGGAACGCGGATGGAGAAGAGGAGCAACGCGATCTAGCTATCGCGGCCGCGATCAAGCAGGTGCGACAGACGTCATACTAGATATCAAGCGACTTCTCCTATCCCCTGGGAACACATCAATCTTACCGGAGAATATCGTTGGCCAAAGCCTTAGCGTAGGATTTCGCCCTCTCCCGCAAACGACCCCATCTTTGCGGCGATCGTGGCCGGATAGCCGTCTTCGACAATCAGCCGAGCTAACCGGAGACGGGCACGAGGAGTGAGAAGAGCGTTCGGATGGGTCATCAATTGGCCTCCGCCGCGGTCTTCGTAAGCGCGCGTCTGGTGAGAAGCATGATGACGAGAGCGATCGCTGTCAGCACCGAAGCGACCCAAACCGGCGCGAGCAGCCCCAGCCCGGTCGCGAGCCCGAGCGCACCAAGCACGGGCCCCGCTGCAGCTCCGATATTCAATGCTGCGGTTGCGTACGAACCGCCCATCGTTGGCGCACCCGATGCTGCATACAGCACACGCGTGATCAGAGTACTGCCGACGCCGAACGACAGGAATCCCTGAACGAGGACGAGGACGATAAGCGCAACGGGATGAGATGCGACCACTGCCAACACGATCCAGCCTGTCAGCAATAGCGGTCCGCCGACTGCGAGCACGAGGCCAGGTCGTTGATCTGATAGTCGTCCTGCGATCGTGACGCCAAGGAACGATCCGATGCCGAACATCACCAGCGCGACGGACACCCACGCTTCGGCCAAGCCCGCGGTCTCGGTCACGATGGGTGCCAGGAAGGTGAATGCCGCAAAGGTCCCTCCGTTGATCAGCGCTCCGAGTGCCATGGCCAGGATGAGCCGCGGCGTCGCCAACTGGCTGAGCTCGACACGGAGCCTTGGTGAGGTCGCGCTAGTCTCGCTCCGACCAACATTGTTCGTGACGCCACGAATGACTCCAACGGCCGCGGGAATACAGAGGATGGCGATCGCCCAGAACGTCGTTCGCCAGCCCAGCGCTGTGCCGAGCAGTGCCCCGGCGGGGACGCCCACGACGGTTGCGATCGTCGTGCCGGAGAGCAGGATCGACAGTGCACGCCCCTTCTGGTTCGCTGGCACGAGGGTAGTGGCCGTGCTCAGTGCTACGGCGAGGAATCCTGCGTTTGCGAGAGCGCTGAGCACCCGGGTGATGAGCAGGAGAGAGAACACTGGTGTCATCGCTCCGATGACGTGGCTTCCCGCGAACACGAGAAGGCAAACGATCAATGTGAGCCGCGGTGGCCAACGGCGAGCGAATGCCGCCATCACTGGCGCGCCGACGACCATACCGACTGCGAATGCGGAGGTCAGCAGGCCCGCAGTGCCGACCGAGACGTCAAGTTCGGTCGCGATCGCGGGGAGCAATCCCGCGAGCATGAATTCTGAAGTGCCCATGACGAAGACCGCCAGGGCAAGCATGTAAAGGGCAAAAGGCATCGAGTACTCCGAGGTGTGAGATCAAGAAATGGTTCTTCTTGTCACCACGGCCAGCGCCCCGGGTACGCCAGACATACGCCCACACAGATCGTGGGCGTCGTAACTAGTGGTTCAAGGGGCTGGCGGTGTGACCGACAACCCCTGACCTGTCTGATTCGGGACTCGACATGCCCCAAACTCTAACATGCCTTCAATGGCAAGCGGTCTGGACAGATACTTCTTGAATCGGCACGGTGTCATTACGGGCGGGGGCCAGAACAACGTCCCTGGACATCACATCTAGCCCCCGACGGGAAATCCTCGGTGTGGCAGCCGTGATGTGCTATGCGCGGCGTGGTGTGGTGTCGCAATGTCGAAGAACCAACCACGCTGCCACTGCGGCGGTGAAATGAAACGCAACGGCACCACCAGCAAAGGCACCACCAGATGGCGCTGCAAACAATGCGGCGCCTCCAGCGTCAAACGTCGAAACGACATCACCAACGCGGCAGTGTTCACCCAGTTCATCGAGCATTGCACCACCGCAATATCACTCGACGACCTAGCCAAACGAAACGGTGTTAGCCGCGCCACCATGAAGCGGCGCTTCAAGTGGTGCTGGCTCGTTGATGTGCCTGACCCCACCGCCGGCCACCACAAGCGGATCTACGACCAGGTATTTCTCGATGGCACCTACACCGCCGGTGGCTGCCTGATCGTCGCGGCGACCATCGACCACGTGATCGCCTGGCACTGGTGCAAACACGAAACCACCCGCGACTACCAACTGCTGCTTGAACGCATCGAAGCCCCACTCATCGCCGTCATCGACGGCGGCCAAGGCGCATACAGCGCAATCAAAAAGTGCTGGCCGACTACGAAAATTCAACGCTGCCTCGTCCACGCCCAACGCGTGGTCCGCCGCTACACCACCACCAACCCACGCACCGATGCCGGGCGCACCATCTACCGACTTGCGCTGAAACTGACCCGGATCACCACACTGGATGAAGCCGCCGCGTGGGGTGTGCAACTGCACGAGTTTTCAACGATCTACCGGGAATGGATGAACGAGAAAACCATGATCAAAGACCCCAAAACAGGTGCATGGACCCGCGTGTGGACCCACCACAACGTGCGCAAGGCCTACAACAGCCTCAACCATCTTTGGCGGTCCGAGATGCTGTTTGTCTACCTCAACCCGCCAGCAGGAGTCCTTGCGCCCGAGCGGATCAAATCCACCACCAACAGCTTAGAAGGCGGCATCAACGCCCAGCTCAAACTGCTCGCCAGAACCCACCGCGGCAGATCAGGCGAACGACAACGCCGCATGCTGGATTGGTGGCTCTACTTAAAAACGGAACTGCCTGACGATCCAGTACGAATCGCCAGGCAGTCCGACTGGGGCCAGGGCCAACTCGCCAAAGTATCCACCCTGACCCAAACCGAGAACCAAGCCGACCACGAAACAGGACGCCCAGCCCTCTACGACAACGCTATCGACACCGACTACACCCACTCAATCGGCATTCAAAAAGGCCAAATCTAAGGGTTAAGCGACAAAATGTGTGCTTTTTGAGCTATAGATTCCCGGTCTTACCTCCGGCTACGGGCGGGAAAGTGCTCGTCGAATCGGGATTCCTGGCTTGCAACATGAAGGTCCACCACTCCAGCCATGAGATGTGCTACTGGCACTGGCTGTTAAACCAGCCTGCATGCCAACTCAACACAGAAAGAG
>NZ_VNKN01000026.1:0-3107 GCF_007786415.1 Corynebacterium sp. NML180780
CAGAGTCAGCCTTATTCGGATCAGTACCGTCAGCAGCTTCCTGCTCGTCAGAGACACCATCACCATCAGAGTCCTTGGCAGGCTCTTCAGGAGTCTCATCCTTCACGATCGGGTTAGTGCCGGCCTTAGCCTCGGCACCATCGTTGACGCCGTCGCCATCGGTATCGGCCTCATTCGGGTTGGTACCGATCTCAATCTCAGTACGGTCAGTCAGACCATCACCATCGGAGTCAGCCTTCGTCGGATCCGTCGGCTCGTTGTTGTACTTACCGTTCTCGGAACCATCCAGCTCCTGCTTATCGCTCAGGCCATCACCATCGGTATCAGCCTTGAGCGGATCAGTACCCTTCCCCTTTTCCTCACCGTCATTCACGCCATCATCATCAGAATCAGCCTTCAGCGGGTCGGTGCCGTCCTCAATCTCCTGGGCGTCATCGACACCGTCGCCATCGGAATCGGCCTTCGTCGGATCAGTACCGCGATCCTTCTCCTCACCATCAGTCAGGCCATCACCATCGGAGTCAGCCTTATTCGGATCAGTACCGTCAGCAGCTTCCTGCTCGTCAGAGACACCATCACCATCAGAGTCCTTGGCAGGCTCTTCAGGAGTCTCATCCTTCACGATCGGGTTAGTGCCGGCCTTGACCTCGGCACCGTCGTTGACGCCGTCGCCATCGGTATCGGCCACGTTCGGGTTGGTACCGATCTCAATCTCAGTACGGTCAGTCAGGCCATCACCATCGGAGTCAGGCTCCTTCGGATCCGTCGGCTCGTTGTTGTACTTACCGTTCTCGGAACCATCAACCTCCTGCTTATCGCTCAGGCCATCACCATCAGTGTCAGCCTTGAGCGGATCAGTACCCTTCTCCTTCTCCTCACCGTCGGTCAAGCCATCACCATCAGAGTCGACCTTCAGCGGATCGGTGCCATTCTTGACCTCGTCACCATCATTGACGCCATCGCCATCAGAATCAGCCTTGTTCGGATCAGTACCGCGCTGCTTCTCCTCACCGTCACTCAAGCCATCATCATCAGAATCGGCCTTGTTCGGGTTGGTGCCGTCGGCAAGCTCTTGCTCATCCGTAACGCCGTCGTTGTCTGAGTCGCTTGCAGGCTCGGAGTTGTTGTCATCCTTGCCCTTCTCGTGACCATCGACCGCAACCTCAGCAGCGACAGGCTGGTCCAGAGACGGATCCTCAACAGTCACGGTAATCGGACCATCAACACCCTCACCCGGCGTCACGAGGACTTCACCGGTCTCCGGGTCAATCTTGACCGGAACACCCTTACCGTCCTCATCCTTGGCGGTCACCGTGGTCTTACCCGTCGGGTTCTCCACCTTCACACCAGTCGACTGCTCTTCGTCGGTAGCATCCACCGGGGTCTTGGAGGACTCGTCGACAGCTACCTGCGGACCTGCCGGCTTATCATTCTCATCGTTCGGATCAGTCGGGGCGGGGTTACCGTCTTTGTCCTTGTTGTTGACCTCGTCGCCGTCGTTAACGCCGTCTTTATCGCTGTCGGCATTAGTCGGATCGGTCGGCTCGCCGTTGTTCTTGGAGCCATCAACCTCTTCCTTATCGCTCAGGCCATCACCATCGGTGTCGACCTTCTTCGGGTCGGTGCCCTTTTCAGCTTCTTCCTTGTCCGTCAGACCGTCATTGTCGGAGTCTGCGGTGGCGTCCTTGACCACGAGCGGGAACGTCTGGGTACCGGTGTTGTCACCATCGGTGACCTTGACGGTGACGTTGTAGACCGCTTCGCCATCCTCGGTCACCATATCAGCGGTGTCCTTGTTATAGGCAGGGGTACCGGTGATCTTGCCGTTTTCATCGATGGTGATTCCCTCAGGCGCGCCGACGAGCTCATAGGTGGGGTTGGACAACCCCACACCATCAGCGGTGGTGGCTGCGACCTGGATCGGGTCAATGGCCTCATCGGACCAGGTCTCTTGCCCCTGTAGCTTATCGACGACCAAATCCTTCGGCGCCGGCTTCTCCTCGCCTGCTGGGACCTGAACAACGATGGTGTCGGTGAACTCTTCGCCATCGATAGTAGCGGTAACCGGCAGCTCAAAGACCTGCGCCGGAGCACCCGGCTCCTGCTTCGGAACGGTGATAGTTGCGACACCCTTCTCATCGAAGTCCACCTTTGTGCCCTCAGGGGCCTTGGAGGTATCTGCCGTGAACTTAGATCCCTCAGGCAAGGTATCCGCGGGCTCACCGTTGAGGGTCAGCTTCGGGGAAACCGTAGCGGTGGCGTTCTCGCCGTCCACAGCAAGGTTCTCCAGTGCTGGGTAGTCAACGCCGTAGGTGTTATCGGTCCCAGGGTCGGTTGGAGTCTCCGGCGCCGTAGCAGCTGCGACGGTTGCGGTTGCCGGCTTCGAAGGCTTCTTACCATTCTCCCTGGCAATAGCCGTGATCTCATCGTTTTCCTTGAGCTCTTCGCCCTCAGGAATATCTGCGGTGAAGGTACCCGGATTATCCGGATCCTCCTTTGCGGCTACTTCCTCACCAGACGGCAGGGTTACCTTCACCTCGCTGCCTGCAGGAGCCGTGACAGTGACCTTAGTGTCATCAGCCTTCACCGGATCAATGGACGGGGTCTTGGTAGTCAGGGTCTCGGTAACCAGGAACGTGCCACCCTTGGTGCGCTCGCCATTCGGGGACTCCGCCACGAGGGTGTACTCCGTGTCCTTTTCAAACGTGAGCTCGCCTGATTTGAATTTGCCCTCCTGGATTGCTGCGACGTCGTCAAGCGATGCAACCTCGATAGCGTCATCAGTCTCATAGTTCAGGTTGCCGTCTTCGTCTTCGCCCAGCTTGCCAGTCGGCACAGCGACAATCTTGACCGGTGCAGCGTCAGCATTCGTGACATCAAGCAGCGGGATGTCCTTGCCCTGAGTGTCCTTATCCTGCTCACGCTTAATGGTGCCCGACAAAGATTCGATCGACGGGAGGACTTCCTTCTCACCCGGCTGCGGAGCAGCAGGCTTGAAGGACTTCGCGTCTACCGGATCGGTGCCATCGGTAAGGACCTCGACATCGTCGCGAATACCATCGCCGTCAGTGTCTACAGCCGACGCGTCGGTACCAAGTTCACGCTCG
>NZ_VNKN01000027.1:0-2643 GCF_007786415.1 Corynebacterium sp. NML180780
CCCAGGGCCCGTGGACATCAGTAGGAGAAGTCGAGCTAGCCACCCTGCGGTGGGTGCACTGGTGGAACACCAAACGTCTTCACGAGGCGTTGGACTACGCCACCCCACAAGAAGTAGAAACCGAGTATTATCTCACCGAGCCCATCAACACAGGGCCGTAAAAGAAGCGGAACCAAACCCAGGACGCTTCAGACAAGGTGGTGTTTCTACTCGACCGTGTGGAACTGGGTATACAGTCGCTGGCGAACTACCACAGCTACGGCGGCGACACCATCGACGTTGCAGATACCGCCAGCGCTGACGAGCTGCTTCGGCTGCTCACAAACGACACCTCGGTGCTGATCGTGACCTCGCTGCAGAAATTCCACCACTTGCAAGCTGACACGCTGCGTGAGCCGGTGCTAAAGAAACTGCGTGACAAGCGCATCGTCTTCATCGTCGACGAGGCACATCGCTCCACCTTCGGAGACATGCTGCTGAATATCAAGACCACGCTGCCAGATGCGCTGCTGTTCGGCTTTACGGGTACTCCGATCCACGATGAGAACCAGAAGGTGCATTCAACAACTGCCACCATCTTCGGTGATGAGCTGCATCGCTATTCCATCGCCGACGGTATCCGTGATGGCAATGTGCTCGGTTTCGACCCTGAGATGGTTGAGACCTACCGCGCACATGACGTGCGCACATCTGTCGCGCTCGAACAAGCCAAGGCTGTCGATGAGCAGGACGCTTTTAACGACCCGAAGAAGGAAAAGACCTTCCTGAAGTACATGGATAAAGCCCAGGTCCCAATGGCGGGTGTGCTCCACGAGGATGGGTCCTATGATAAGGGCATCGAGGACTATATTCCGATGGCGCAGTACGATCAGCCGGAACACCGCGCGGCCGTAGCGCGAGACATCGCTGAGCACTGGGTGCATTTAAGCCGAAACAGCGCCTTCCACGCAATCCTGGCCACGCACTCCATCATCGAGGCTATTGAGTATTTCCGCATCTTCCGCGACACCTACCCGCAGTTGAACGTCACGGCATTGTTTGACCCCAACATCGATAACACTGGCGAGCAGCAACTCGCGAAGGAAGACGGCCTTATCGAGGTGCTCGAACACTACAACGCGATGTTTGACCAGCACTTTACGATGCCGACTCACGACGCCTTTAAGCGCGATATCGCTGAGCGGTTGGCACACAAGGCACCGTACAACACACCGGCGTTTACGCACGACAAGCAGATTGACCTGCTTATTGTCGTCGATCAGATGCTCACTGGCTTCGACTCGAAGTGGCTGAACACGCTGTATCTCGACAAGGTTATCGCTTACGAGAACATCATCCAGGCATTCTCGCGTACCAACCGTGTCTTCGGCCCCGAGAAACCTTTCGGCTCAATTCGCTACTATCGCAAGCCTCATACGATGCAGCGCAACATCAATGCTGCTGTGAAGCTCTACTCCGGTGATAAACCCTTCGGGCTGTTCGTCGATCATCTCGATGAGCACCTTATGCAGATCAACCAGTGCTTCACTATCATCAAACGACTCTTCGCTGGCATCGACGACTTCTCTCGCTTGCCCGACGATGAAGCAGACCGTCTTGAGTTCGCAAAGGTACTTCCCGAACTCTACGACCATCTCCAAGCAGCCCAGGTCCAGGGCTTTACCTGGGAGCAAGACACGTACCGGGTGGCCGACACCAAGATTAAAGTGGAACTGACCGAACCGGTGTACATCGCGCTGCTGTCACGTTACAAGGAGCTTGACCCATCAGACGGTGAACCCGAGCCAGCACCAGGCGGGGGAGACGGTGATGATCGGCCGCCGTACGATATCAACGTCCACATCACGCATATTGACACTGCACGTATCGACGCTGACTACCTCAACGCGAAGTACACGAAGTACTTACGCGCTATCGAGGCAGGTCTGCCACAGGCTGAACTCGATGAGCTGCTCTCAGACCTACACGCAGGCTTCGCACGCCTCAGCGCCGACGACCAGGTCTTTGCGAACCGCTGGCTCCATAACATCCAGTCCGGCGATGCTGTTCTTGAGCCTGGTAAGTCCGTGCAAGACTACATCAACGAGTACAAACTTTCACAGCAAGACCGCGAGATTGACCAGCTTGTGCGCGCTATCGACGTTGATCCCGAGTTGCTACGCCTCCTCCTCGCTGCACACGTGGATGAGGCGCGTATCAACGAATACGGCCGCTTTGATGATGTCGTAGATTCTGTCGATCTCGACGCTGCAGCCGAGTACTTCCATCAACAAACGGGAAAGAAACTGCCGCGCTTTAAAATCCGAACGGCCATTGACCGACTGTTGCGTGAATACGTACTGCATCACAACCTTCCCGCAGACCTCGAAGAAGCAGCGGCAGAGGAGGTGTGACATGCTCATTGGATACGCACGCGTCTCTACATCGAAGCAGGGACAGTCGCTGGATACTCTGAAGCGTCCTGGGTTTGGTTCCGCTTCTTTTACGGCCCTGTGTTGATGGGCTCGGTGAGATAATACTCGGTTTCTACTTCTTGTGGGGTGGCGTAGTCCAACGCCTCGTGAAGACGTTTGGTGTTCCACCAGTGCACCCACCGCAGGGTGGCTAGCTCGACTTCTCCTACTGATGTCCACGGGCCCTGGG